>JAOZRQ010000153.1 GCA_029940115.1 Desulfobacterales bacterium | reverse complement strand
TTGATGGTGGATGCTTGATGGTGGATGCTTGATGGTGGATGCTGGATGCTTGATGGTGGATGCTTGATGTTGGATGCTTGATGTTGGATTACCCGAAGGGGTTAGACAACCTGGCCCAAGGTAGTCACCCTAGGGAAGAAGAAGTCTGACAGCGACTATGGCTTGGGAGTGCCACGTCATGCCCGTGAACCTTCAGACAACTGATTCGCTCCTCAGATGCCGCCAGACGGTCGCGAGTGGACCCCGCTGACTGACTGTTGCCCACACGGCACGGCGCAAACGACCTGCCTGCTTGGTGTGCGAGTGGCATAGGGTATGGTGGAGCCATGAGGCACATGCGCTGAATGTCGGCAACTGCCGGGCCACAAAGTATTCTCCCATCGCAGCTCTGGCCCGCAAATGCAGGCACTGGCATGACTCGCATGTCAATGCCCCCGAAGGCGGACACTCCCATTGCAGCTCGTGGCTGACTGAAAAATGCCGCCCGACTCTGCCAACGGGAATGCCTGTACCATGAGGGATGACGAATGTCAACAACTTTCTGCGCCACAAACCCACAAAAACCCAAAAAAAACGATGAATCCCACGCCAACAAAGAACAACACTTTGCTTGACATTCCAAGTTTTTCTTGATAATGGGGGAAACGCGTCAAGACGCAAGAAAGGCTGCCCAGTCATTGAGGTTGAGAGGCAACGAGTCTCAAACTGTGAAGGTTGAAAGACAATGAGACCGCCTTTCTTGCACTCCCTTTGTTGAGCTCTCTCACTTGAGCCAGTGCCCTGAATGCTTGCGCTGGATTTGGAGCCAGAGATTGATTTTGGGACGATGGGATTCGAGGCCCCATCCTTACCAAACCCAATCCATGTAGTTCACAACGGACAAAAGTTCTTTGCCAGAAGCCCCGAAAAAAACCCGGCTTCGCGTTAAAAATTATGAGCGATAAAGTCACAACAAGATAGAGCCGTTAGAGAAGCCGGGTTTGTTCGCCTGAAACCCGCGGTAGCAAACGCACCCGAACAAACTCACCAACTCACAAACTTGATTTACATGGGAGGATTATTTATGAAAACGCTTATCGGAATGATACTTTCTTCATTGCTCTGTTCGTTCTTTTGGTCTGCATCCTGTCATGCAGAAGATCCGATTCATGTCGGGTTGTCCATCCCGATTACTGGTCAGTTTTCGGACTATGCGCGGGACATCAAGGATGGGGTCGAACTCGGCCTCAAATGGATCAATGATGCGGGCGGCGTCAACGGACGCCCGATTGAACTCATCATCGGTGACAGTGAGGGATTGTCCAAAAAATCAAAGCGGTTGGCAAGGAGATTCACAGCGGACAAACGGATTGTCGCGGAGATCGGAGATTTTTCCAGCAGTTGCTCAATGGCCGCCCAGCCGATCTATCAGAGAGCCGGCATGGTCCAGTTTTCGCCGACATCCTCTCACCCGTCGTTCACCGTGGCAAGCCCGTTCAGCTTCAGTGTTTCCGGAACGTCGAAGGGGCAGAACCTCACGGTGGCCCATATGGTTGTGGAGAGGCTCCGCAAGAAAAGGATCGCCGTACTCTACCTGAATAGCGACTGGGGCGTTGCTGAACAGAATTCCTTTGTTCAGGAAACAAAACGCCTCGGCGCGGAGATTGTCGCACGGGAAGGGTATCTTAAAGGCACCACGGACTTCACGCCGATTCTCAAAAAGCTCCGTTCCCCGGAGCCAGATATGCTGTACCTCTGCTCGCTATACGCGGATGGCGCATCCATCAGCAAACAGCGGCACCAACTCGGGTGGAATGATGTCGCGATCATGGGAGCAGGTCCTTTGCATTCTGAGAAACTGATCAAGATCGGCGGTGACGCGGTGGAGAATCTTTACACGTCTACTTCATTTTTCGCAAAATCTCCCCGCGCGGAGATCCAAAAATTCGTCAAAGGATATGAAAGCCGCTACAATCGCACACCCAATCTCTTTGCGGCCCAGTCTTACGACACGATAAACCTGTTGGCCAAGGCGATAAGAAAGGGGGGAACAGACCGTCAGGCGATTCGCGACGAACTCGCCAAAATCAGAAACTTCCCGGGTGCCATAGGAATGATCTCCTTCTCCGAATACGGAGACATCATGAAAGAATATATCCTCTTGCAAGTCAAAAATGGCGAATTTGTCTTGTACCGAGATTAGCCCCATCCTTGAGCTGGCACGGGCACGGGCAGGCCGACGGGCACGGGCGGGCTGCTCCACCTCCGCCGGATTTGTCAATCCCGCGGGAGCGGACAGGGGTTTACTATGGTTTTCAGCTTGTAGTTCCGCCTTTAGGCGGTTTCACACCGCCTAAAGACGGAACTATAGCCTTCAACAAAAAAAAATGTCCGGAGCGACAAACATTTTGTTGAAAGCTCTACAAACTGTAAAGAAGGTGTCAAATGGGTTACATCTGCCTGAAAAACCAGGAATTCAGAAGCGGGCAACACCGCCTGATACCGATCAGAGACGCGGATCTGTTCCTGATCAAAAAATGGCGGAATGAGCAGATGCACATCCTGCGCCAAAAAAGCCCCCTCACGGACCAGCAACAGCGACGTTACTTCCATGAGGAGGTCCGGCCCGGGTTCTCGGATCCTCACCCTCATCAGATACTGTTCAGCCTTCTTCATCAGGAGAGACTGGTCGGATACGGAGGGCTTGTACATATTGACTGGGAAAGCGGACGCGCGGAAGTCTCTTTCTTGCTTGATACCCGGAGGGCTGAAGATGCCCGAGTCTATGAGCAGGATTTCACCCGCCATTTGCAAATGACAAAGGCGGCGGCTTTCAATGATCTGGGGTTTCACCGGCTGTTCACTGAGACGTTTGACATTCGGGACCATCATGTGTCAATCCTGGCAACAAACGGCTTCAAACCGGAAGGGCGTCTGCGGGATCATGTCATCATAGGTGACAGATATGTGGATTCCCTGATCCACGGCTGTCTGAAAGAGGATGAATCATGTTGAAAGGGAAAAAGGTGTTTGTCAGCGGTGGCGCGGGCGTCATCGGAAATTCGCTGGTGGAAAAGCTTCTCAATGCGGGTGCCCGGATTTTTGTCGGGGACCTGAAACCGCGTCCGGGGAACTGGCCTCCTGACATACGGTATCGCCAAGGGGACCTGCTGCATGTCACGCAGAGCGAATTATGGGATTTCAAACCGGAATGCTTCTTTCATCTCGCCGCCGCTTTTGAGCGATCCACGGAGACCTATGATTTCTGGGAAGAGAACGACCACCACAATGTCAGGCTGAGTCATCATCTGATGACACACCTGAGGGATTGTCCCTCTCTCAGAAAGGTCGTATTTGCCTCAAGTTACTTAGTGTATGACAGCGAGCTTTACAGTTCTGACGAACCTGCCGAAAGGGCTGTCCGGCTGAAGGAGTCCGACCGGATCCTTCCGAGGAACATCTGCGGGGCCGCCAAGCTTCTCCACGAGATGGAACTGAGATTTCTGACATCATTTTCGGAAACAAATTTCGAGGCCGTGTCAGCCCGAATTTTCAGGAGCTACGGCAAAACCTCCCGGGATGTCATATCCCGCTGGATACGGATGTTGCTGAGAGGAGAATCGATTGAGGTCTTCAAGGAGGAAGGACTTTTTGACTACATCTCAGCGGATGAGGCGGCAGAAGGGTTGTTACGACTCTCGGCCCCGGGCATGAAAGGTGTCGTGAACTTGGGGAATGGCAATGCCCGGCGCGTTCGGGAGGTGATTGAACTCCTGAGAAGCCATTTTCCGGAGATGAGGAAAAGGGATTCGGGAAGCGATATCCCGTATGAGGCGTCCCAGGCAGACATGACCCGCTGTCGGCAGCTGACCGGATGGGTCCCCGAGAGACAGATTGAGGATGTCATCCCTGAGCTGATTGATTTTGAAAAATCAAAAAAAAACCGGCTTTTACCGCTAAAGAACGAATCGGCTCATTCGGAAAAAAGCCCGGTTTCTTCCAAGTTCAGCAGCGAAACCCGGCTTTTTCCGCCAAAGGAAGAATCGGCTCATTCGGAAAAAAGCCCGGTTTCTTCCAAGTTCAGCAACGAAACCCGGCTTTTTCCGCCAAAGGAAGAATCGGCTCATTCGGGAAAAAGCCGGGTTTCTTCCAAGTTCAGCGAAACCCGGCTTTTTTCGCTAAAGAAAGAATCGGCTCATTTGGGAAAAAGCCGGGTTTCTTCCAAGTTCAGCAGCGAAACCCGGCTTTTTCCGCCAAAGGAAGAATCGGCTCATTCGGAAAAAAGCCCGGTTTCTTCCAAGTTCAGCAACGAAACCCGGCTTTTTCCGCCAAAGGAAGAATCGGCTCATTCGGGAAAAAGCCGGGTTTCTTCCAAGTTCAGCGAAACCCGGCTTTTTTCGCTAAAGGAAGAATCGGCTCATTCGGGAAAAAGCCGGGTTTCTTCCAAGTTCAGCAGCGAATGTGAACCGATCAATCTCCTTGTCATTAGTGTGTCCCGAAAGGTTCCCCTGTTGCGGGAGCTTCGCAAGGCATTGGACAAGTTGTCCGAAAACGGAAGGATATTCGGCGGTGATTCGGATGGCAGATGTATCGGCCGTCATTTTGCCGACGAATTTTGGGAAATGCCCCTGATTTCCGATTTGAAAACAGATTCTCTCGTTGATTTCTGCAGGAAGAATCGGATATCCGCCATCATTCCGACCCGGGATGGGGAACTCCTCTATTTTGCCGAACGTCGGGATGAACTGAGGAAGAACGGGATTTCGGTGATGATTTCAAATCCTGATGGGGTGAGGGCCTGTGTTGACAAGCTCGCGTTTTATGAAAACCTGAAAGCCCCTGATTTCCGTGT
Source organism: Desulfobacterales bacterium (assembly GCA_029940115.1). Classification (GTDB taxonomy): domain Bacteria; phylum Desulfobacterota; class Desulfobacteria; order Desulfobacterales; family 4be13; genus JAOZRQ01. Next base: position 8,130 of record JAOZRQ010000153.1, on the reverse strand, counting down.
CATTCCCACGGCAGCGGAGATCAGCCGGATTGAGGCGGATGCTTATGTGGCAAAGGAGCGATACGGTGCGGGATCGAGAAATATCGCGTTGGACGTCTCCGAGGAGGACGCGCGGAGACACGCCCAAAAACTGAAAGAGGCCATATTTCAGCCTTATGTTCGGGGCAGAGAATACAGCGTTGACATTTACATCACCGAGAAAGGCGATCCCAAAGGCGCTGTGGTGCGTTCCCGCGATCTGATTGGCCGCGGAGAATCCCAAGTCACCACAACCGCCCGGAATGAGGCATTGGAACAAGCCTGCTTTGCCATCGCAAATGCGTTGGAATTACGGGGGCATCTCCTCTTTCAGGCCATTGTGGATGAAAAGGATGAATTCCATTTTGTCGAATGCAACTGCCGCTTTGGCGGGGCCTCATCATTGAGTGTGGCCGCGGGCCTCGACACCTTTTATTGGTTTCTGCTTGAAAGCCAGGGCGCGGACATATCCGAGTATCCTTTTTTGAGAACTCAGAAGGAACTGCGGCAGATCCGCTATGCTGGGGATATGATCATTTGTGCCCATGACAAGTGACCAAGAGAATGCCCGTTGAAATCCGGAACAGTGAAAAAATGCTGATTATAACGGATTTAGGGGAGCCCGTGCCCCTGCCCTGTCCCTTCCCCGTTGCGGGCGTCTCACATGCTGGCAATGAGGATTTCTGTAAAACATTTCCTGAATCGACGAAAAAAACATGTGAAATATTTCTGAATCAACACATGCAACCACAGTTAGAATCAGAGAGAATGTGAATATTGAAGCCGTTTCCGCATAAAACCTCAGACTGTGAAACATTTTTGTCGCATACGGTTGAAATCAGCGGCCGTCAGATAGGCCTCGGACTGCCCGTTTACATCGTCGCCGAATTGTCCGCAAATCACCGCCAGAATTTTGAGGAGGCGCTCAGGCTGGTGGAGGCGGCCAAGGCGGCCGGGGCCGACGCGGTGAAGCTGCAAACCTACACGCCGGACACCATCACGATAGATTGTGATTCCGACTGGTTCCGCCATGGGAAGGGCTCTCTCTGGGAGGGCCAAACCCTTTACGATCTTTACAAGGACGCTCATATGCCCTGGGAGTGGCAACCGAAGCTGAAACGGCTTGCGGATGATCTGGGAATGACGCTTTTTTCCTCGCCGTTTGATCATACGGCCGTCGATTTTCTGGAGGAGATGGATGTCCCTGCCTATAAAATCGCGTCGTTCGAGATCGTTGATCTGCCTCTGATAAGACGGGTGGCCCGAACCGGCAAGCCGATGATCATCTCAACAGGCATGGCCACTCTGAGCGAAATTGACGAGGCCGTCTCGGCCGCTCGTGAGGCAGGTGCGACAGAGATTCTCTTGCTGAAATGCACCAGTTCCTACCCCGCTGATCCAGAGGAGATAAATCTCCGGACCATTCCGCATCTTGCTCAGACTTATGGGATCCCCTGCGGATTGTCGGATCATACCTTTGGAACGGCCGTGCCGCTGGCGGCAACGGCCTTGGGTGCCTGTATGATCGAGAAACATCTGACGCTCTCAAGAGACGACCATAGCCTTGACAGTCCGTTTTCTTTGGAACCGCAGGAGTTCAGGCGAATGGTGAATGAAATGCGGACGGTGGAAAAGGCCCTTGGCGGAGTATCTTATGGCATCAGCGAGAGGGAGGCGGAGAGTCGGGTGTTCAGGAGATCCCTGTTTGTGGTGGAAGATGTGAGGGCAGGAGACATCCTCACAAAAGAGAATATGCGTTCCATCCGGCCCGGGCACGGTTTGGCACCAAAGTATCATGACATGCTCCTCGGAAGACGGGTGAACAGGGATGTCAGGAAAGGGACGCCGTTGACGTGGGATCTGATTTTTGGTTCCTGATTTCGATTTTGCTTTGGAAGCCTCCCAAATGGTGTACATTCCCGGGAAACTGCGACGTGAAGTGAGTGCGGCTGCCGGGCATCGTTGCGAGAGGGGAGGAGAGCCTCCGCTTCCATTTCAATGCCAGCCTCTCGGCACTCAATCTTGCGCGAATTGGGGATCGGCTGTCCCGGCCGGATGACGGGCCGGCGGTGTTTTCCATGTCGTCCCATGAAACAAGACATTGCAATGACTTTCTCCATCGAACACTTGGAAAATCCCGATGACCAGATCCTGCGCGCCCTGAACCAGCTCTCCGGTCTGGGATTAGTCGCCAAAATGACTGTCCCGAGTATAAATGGTGATTATGTGACCGCTTTCCGAGGTTTCTTTGAAGAGGAGTATTCAAAAAAATCAGATATCGAAGCGTTGAAAAGGGAGACTTAAATCATGCGGCTGAGATACTTTCGAGTACAAAATTATCCACCGATCAGGGATATTTCCCTCAGCGCGGAATCGCCCTTGCAGCGGGAATGCGCCATCCGCTTTGTGGTGGGCGTCAACGGAACTGGCAAGACGCATCTCTTGCTGACCGAAACCTTCATCGCATTGGCGCGCCAAAAGCCGCCCCATTTTCCCGTCACTCTGATTTATGAACTCGGGTATGGCAAGACACGCCGAACCCTGATTTTTGATAATCCCGGCAATGACCAGGATGAAGGATGGTGGCAGTCTGCCCCGGAAAGGCCGCTATTGCCCCATGACTTCAGGAAATCCGATTGGCACCCGATTATTGAGCAAGCTCGACAAGGTGCATCAGACTGGGAAGCGTTGATACAGGATGGTTCCGCATGGCCCGGGGAGCGGGTGGGGATACCGAAGATCGTACTGGTTTATACTACCGGATCGCCAGACCCATGGACTGATTTGTTTCGTCGTGAACCGCCAGCAGAAGATGTTGATATTATATCTCAATCCCCTAACTACGATACTGGAACTGAACGTCCGGCCGGCTGGAGCCGTTCTCAGGAAATTCATTATCAGAGACAACTCGGGGATGAGGGCGTAGCCCGGAGTTTGCAAAACTTGGAACAAGAAGCAGGAGGAGGAGGAGAGAATCCGGATCAGGATGTCTGCTTATTCATTACTCCCACAATATTGAAATTCGCTTTGCTGTCAGTCTCATTGCCGCTCGCTATGAAAGAGTTACGCGAATTTGAGACCGATCAGGATATTGCCGCGTTTATCGCCAGAATCAGGGAAATGCCCGACGCGGAACAGGGCCTTCGCCGGCTGCTCTCCCAGATCGGCTGGGTGTGGCCCGTCAGCCTCTCTTTTTCTGTTGATTTTCAGCCTGATGAATGGTCAAAATCCCGGTCAAGACTGATGCGTGAGCTGTTTGAAATTTCAACAACCGTGATCCGGGAACCGGAACCAAGTTTCAGACGCCGAGTTTTCTTTGATCTGAATGCGGAAAATAGTGACAAATACGCAGGCGACACATTGCTGAAATTTCTTGGCGGCCCCGGGTCTGACCCGTTTGATTACTTCAAAAAATTATTGAGCCTGCATCACCAGGGACTCATGGAGGATATGCAAATCGCTGTCCGAAATACGGACTCCGATGAGATACTGCTCTTTGACGAGCTTTCCGACGGAGAACAGGTCTATCTGGGACGAATGGCCCTGTTCCACCTCATGGAGGGTCATCATGATGCCCTGATTCTGCTTGATGAGCCGGAGACCCATTTTAATGATAAGTGGAAGCGGGAGATTGTGGATATCATTGATCAGGTATTAGGGGAATCTTGCAACCATGTCCTGATTTCAACCCATTCCGGCATCTGTCTGACGGATGTGTTTACCCCGGAGATCACTCTGTTGGAAAAGGGCAGGGATGGGAATGTGCATGAGGAAAAACTGGAAGATGTCCACACCTTCGGAGCCACTCCGGATCACCCGATGCGTGATGTCTTTGGAACGCCGGGAACTGTGGGCAAGCGGGCATCGTCAATACTGGATATTCTGCTGGCAGCCGAATCTGACAGGGAAATTGTGGAAGCTATATGGGCAATGCCCTACGATCCGGATGATCCGACATACCGGAAATTGTTGGAACACTTCTCCGCAAACGTGCGAGAGCAGTGTGAAGACCGTTTCTATGACAAAAAAAGGATCGGGCAGATTCTGAATTCTATCCGAGGCTTTGCAAAAAATGGCAACTCGGACCAGCCACTAACCGTTCTGGAGGCAATGGATGCCCTGGTTGGGCAGGTAGGGCCTGGACATTACCCGTTTGACTTGTATCGTTCCATTTACCGACTGAGTGAGGAATCGTCAGACGATGTTACATAGAGTTATTCCGCCGGCATGTCAGCCAGAGTTGCGTAAGCTCGTGCGCTTTCAGAAAAAGGTGCTACGGTTTGGATTAAACGCTTCCCTGCCGCTTACCCCGGAAGTGTTTCAAGATTTTTTTGGCATGAAAACCGGTAATTGGCTATGGGAGCGTGTTTATACGAAAGATAAAAAAACTGAAAAAGATGTGCTTACGAAAAAGTTTGGAGAGAATTTGAACAAACTTGTCGAGTATGCTGAATCTGACCGAGGTGAAATTAAAAAAATTTTCCGTGTTTTTCGTAACGACATTTATTTCTTTATCAGATGGAATGTTCCTGATTTTCAGTTTCAATTTCCAACTCTGTCCAAAGAGTGGCAAGCCGTTTTAAAGCCTTTTTTGAAAAGTTTCTATGAATTGCTTGACTCCCCGGGATTTCGGCAAGAAGTATTTGGCTGGGGCCCGGATGACCTTACTCGGAAAAAGCTGGTTCAGCATTACCGAGAGGCAGGAAACAAGGTCTGTCCTTAATTGTGACGGAGCAGAAGGTGACTTTACCAACAAGACTGACGCGAACGATGTGGAGCATTTACTGCACAGAAAAGTCTATCCTTGCCTATCCGTTCATTGGGCAAATATGTTTCGTATATGTAAGGGATGCAACAGCTCATTTAAAACCACTACGGATCCGATTCAAGAGCATGGCCTCGGCGAGCTTGAGAGTATTTATCACCCTTTTTATGCCCCGGCCATACCCGGGGCCCGTGTGCTTGTCGGACCTCATCCAAAGAACAAAAACAATTATCAACTTTCTTTGGAGGATCCGGTGTATCCGCAACGTGTTGCAAATCTTGAACGAATCCTCCAGCTGAGTGAGCGATGGACAAACCGCATTAATCGAAAATTGGAAAGGGATATATCAAGTCTGGTTGCGTATGTAATTGACTCCTTGAAATATAAAGGTCATCCGATCACCGGGGAATTAGTAAGAGAAGAGCTGTGTACAGGACAAAAAAACTCAAATTTTTTGGGAAGCCTTCAATGCCGGATGTTCAGATGCTTTCATCTGAAATGCCCAATTCAGTGACATCAGCACATCAGCATTTTTTGTCCTGTACACAGAGAGAAGAGTTAAAATTTCAGGCCGAACTTCAAAGGAAGAAGATAGGAGAGGAAGCAGACATGTTTCTTAAAGCAGCGATCTTAGAATATCAGTCTGGATCTCCGGCAGCGATAAGAGCAATTGCGAGGCTGCATTCTTAAAAGACAAATGACAACTCTGACCGGCCTCCGAAACCCGGTCACATAAGAAACTTCCATGATTTTTTTTTCACCCCGATGATGAAAATGTATTTTCATGGTAAAGGATTGCAGATTCCGTTTTTGCACAGGCGTCGGGGCATCATTCACGATATCGGTCAGAGAGTTGAGGAAAAATTCATTTCACATCAGAGGATATCGCCATGAACACAGAAATGTCAGGGGAACTTTCAATCACCGAGGGCAACCATGCCTTGCAACACTTCACGGACCGGGATGCGTTCATCAGACGGTTTGCAGAATATCTGAATGATGAGCAGCCCCGGGAGAAAATTCTGTTCTTTCAGGGAGAGGGCGGCATGGGCAAATCTCTGCTGCTGAGATTTCTGCAAAAAACCTGCTGCAAACGGGCGTATTTATGAGTTGGGGGAGTCCCGTAGGGACTGCTGAAAATAGCCCGGCAATTCATTGCCGGGATGAGTTGACAAAAGCCCCCCCGAGTCCCGTAGGGACGACCGAAACATCTCATTGCATTTCAACAAGTTCAGTCGTCCCTACGGGACTGAATAAAAATTATGTATGTCCGACCCCGGCAATGAATTGCCGGACTACTTTCACAAGTCCCTACGGGACAACGAAAGAACGATCCCCCCAATTTGTAAATGCGCCCGCTGCAAACAGTTTTCCCGTGAAAAATGGGAAAACCTGAAAAATATGCAGCCCAAAGAATTTGCGGAAAAAATGAAAAATGACAGTGAGGCCAGCAACAGCGAATATCTTGTCACTTCAAATATCAGGGACTTTGAAGGCGAACTGAAAGGATTCGGGTTCGATGTTGTCACGCCGGGGATGTTCTGCATTTATGGAGGATGAAACATGAATGAAATTCAGATGGTGACATTCAAAATGCCGTCAGCGTTGAAAATAAGGTTGGATCAGGCCGCAAAGCACAACGCTGTGCCGACAGATCAGTTGATCAGTTATTTGCTTACAGTTCAGTTGGACTGTCTGGAGACCCTCTCGTCTCCTGAGCCGAGTTTTTCGCAAAAGTCATTACCCGAACTGAAAACAAAGGTGAGGCTGATTCTGGACAAGGTGCCGGGCAGAGATGTGCCGGATTGGGATTTGATGGAATAGCGAAAGCAAAGCCTCAGAATAAATTCCAAGGCTGAAAGCCAAAGCGTTCGACTGAGCTCACGCCGAAGTCAGGCTGAAGCCGGTTTCCACAGTGCGCTTTAGCGTACTTTCGCTTTCAGCCGGGGGATTTATCCCTCGGCTTGGCTGGCGGAAAGGAGGAGAAAATGAGAACCATATTGGAAAATCAGTTAAATTCGGAGTTTGTCGAAGCTTTGAATGGTGTTGGACAAGAGGCTTTATTCATCGAACTCCACGGGAAAAAATTTGTTGTTTTGAAGGCGGAGGCGTATGATTCCGCCATGCGGAATATCAGCGGAGCAGAACTGACGATGAAAGAAATCGAAAGCCGCTATGCCGACCAGTGGGTCTTGATAAAAGTGACCGCCTTGGACGAGTACGGCAACCCGGCCAAAGGCGTTGTCGTGACTCACAGCGATGAGCGGGATGCCCTGACAGCGCCTGTGATGCAGATGCACGGAGAGGATACCCGGGCCAAAAGTTATATTTTCTTTACGGGCAATGTAATGCCTGAGAATATGACGGTGCTGTTATGAGCCGCCGCAGAGGAGATCGGATTCAGGGACATCGGAAACTGAGGGGTGTCCTGACCGTGCCCTGCCTGATCAACGACTTTCACTACCTGAATCTGATAGTTGACACCGGAGCGGCATTCACAGCCATCTCGCAACGGGCAGCGATTGAGACAAAGGTGGATGTCACCCCTGTTCGCCAGATGCGGATTGTGTCTGCCCATCGGGTCGCTCATGTTCCGATCATACGGATTGACGCGTTTCAGGTTGGCAGCCGATGCGTGGAAAACATGGAAGTGATGGTGCTTCCACTGCCCTCAGAACTCCGCACGGATGGTCTTCTCGGGGTCAATTTCCTGGAAAAATTCCGTGTCACCTTTGAATTTGATCAGGAAACGATTATTCTGCGCTGAACCATGAAAATGAGGTTTCATTATGACGACCATTAAAAAGACCCATTTTGCATACCCAAACGTAAAACTCACAAAAGGCACATTCATCGGCTGCGGCAGATACATCGCATCCCAAGATGATCCGAGCGAGGGATACGATCTTGCCGCGCCCAAGATCACCAAGACCATCACCAGAGTGAGAATGGCCTCGTCCATTCTTGCGCCGGAGTCGTCCGACATCACCCGGGACATTTATGAGATCAAGGACGATCCCCGGGCAAAATATGTCGGGGATTCCCAGGCATTAAATCGAACTGAAAAACATCCGATGTTTTGACAACCTCTCTGTTTCCCTTGCAGAGAATGAATCGCCGATACAGTGGACAATGATTCTGGGGAATAACGCGACAGGCAAGACAACACTGCTGAGGGCTGTCGCAGCACAGCGATTGAAGCACTTCGCTATCGTCTGGCCACGCTTCCGGATATGAAAATCAGCAAACAACATCAATGAAAGGAAAATAATATGAGAACACTGTCAATCACTTATTCGGAAGCTGTTCCCGCTCTCATAAACCTCACGCCGGAATCCTTTGAGGAG
>JAOZRQ010000659.1:1637-3477 GCA_029940115.1 Desulfobacterales bacterium | reverse complement strand
GGCTTCTGTCAACTCACCCCGGCAATGAATTGCCGGGCTGTTCTCAGCAGTCCCCACGGGACTCCCCCAACTTATAAATACGCCCGTTCACGTTCACGTCCCCCGCTCGGTTCACGCGCCCCGCTCGTTTCGGACCTGTCCCCGATAAAAAACGTCAGGGACAGGTTCCCGCGGGAGCGGACACGAAGTTTACCGAATATTTACCTCCGACATCTGACAATCGTTACTCCGATACCGTGCCTTTCATCGCTTCCACCACAGTCGGAACAATGTCGGACCATCCCAGGGGCATAAAATGAATCCCCTGGGCCATCGGGGCAATCTCCCTGACCAATTTGATGGTGATCTCCGTTGCCTTCTTCTTGCGGTCCTCTTTGGACACGCTGCCCATTTCTTCAATGATCCGGTCAGGAACCGTTATTCCGGAAATATTTTTGTTTATGAACTTCCCCATCTGCGGAGATTTGATCACCACGATGCCGTATTGGATGGGGACGCCGAATCTTTCGGTCTTCCTCACCATCCTTTCAAAGGCCGCGGGATCATAGACCGCCTGGGTCTGGAAGAACTGGGCGCCTGCTTCGATCTTTTTCTCCATCTTGAGCAGTTGCAGGTCGAGCGGCTCAAAGTTCGGGTTCACCACCGCGCCCAAGGCAAGATCAGTGGACTTGGTGAGCGTGTTCCCCATCATGTCATGCCCCTCGTTCAAGCCTTTGGCGATTTTCAACAGTTGCACAGAGTCGATGTCAAAAACGCTTTTGGCAGCCTTGTGGTCCCCCAAGCTCGTGTAATCCCCTGTCAGACAAAGCACATTGTCAATGTCGAGGGAACAGGCGCCCAACAGGTCCGACTGAAGTGCGATTCGGTTCCGATCCCTGCACGTCACCTGATAGATCGGCTCAAACCCCTTCCCCCGGAGTTTGACTGACGCGGCAAGGGACCCGAGTCTCATCACCGCGCTCTGGTTATCCGTGACATTGATCGCATGGACACACTCCCGGACCATCTCCGCTTCCCTGGCACACTCGGGCAACTCATCTCCGTTGTCGCTTCGCAGGCATCCCTTTACCGGGCCGACTTCACTTGTGATGACAAACTCACCTTTGTCGAACAATTCCGTCAGTTTCATGCCACCCTCCTCTCTTTGATGTTCAGTGTGCGGGGTTTTGCCATCCTGCTGTAATCCTTGGCTTCCATGAACCGCTGAAGTTTGTCCATCTCCCCGAGTGCGGCCATCCGGTTGTAAATCAGTATCCAGGCGCAGTCCCGTTCGGAATCGACTTCGCATTTGCCATCCTGTGCGCCACCGCAGGGTCCGTTGAGGAGACTCTTTGCACACTTGGTGACAGGGCATATCCCGCCAGTCTCATTCAGGATGCATTCGCCGCATTCCTGGCACTGTTCGAGAGCCAGCTCACCCATTACAAGCGTGTCCATGTGGCCCACAGAGTCAAGCCCTATCTTTATCGGAATGGTCAGATCATAATCTTCTGTGACTTTCCGGGTGATCTGGGCCGCGCCGCCGCACCCCAGGATGAGAACAGCATCGGTCTGCTTTAATTCGTCCACATGCGGATCCAGGACTGTCCGGGTTTTTGTCACATAGCAGGTACGGTCCGGGGTAACGGCAAAGACTACATTTTTGCCTTGTTTTCTCAACTTTTCGGCCATTTCCTCGACCTGATCGCTGCCCCCGGTCATGCAGACTTTGGCGCATCCGTCACAGCCGATGACAGCCAGTTTTTCATAGCCGGCCACAGCATCCATTATCTCTTCAAAGGGTTTCGGAGTGGTTCCGATCATCTGTCTTGCTCTCCTTATTGTTGGTTGTCCTTCGACA
>JAOZRQ010000659.1:0-1537 GCA_029940115.1 Desulfobacterales bacterium | reverse complement strand
AGCTCAGGACAAGCTCAGGACAAGCTCAGGACAAGCTCAGGACAAGCTCAGGACAAGCTCAGGACACGGTTCTTGCCGTTCCCTGAGCTTGTCGAAGGGAACAAAATCAGCGGCAACTGCCGCCTTTGCTCTAACGGGCTCAGGAAAACCCCGTCGGGGCCTTGGCGCAAGTGCTTCCAAGTATGCCTGCCACGCTCAGGACCCGCCTGACTTTTTTATCGCCGCATTTCGGGCAGAGAGTTCTCTCCTCATCTCCTGAGCTGAAAACCAGTTTTTCAAAAACTTGCCCGCATATATCACATTTGTATTCGTAAATCGGCATGGGAAACCTCCTACTCCAAAAATGGTTACTCAAAAAACCGCTTCTCGTATTGAATCGAAGCCTGATCAAACCTCTCATACAAAAGGATCAGACGCTCATTGGCGATTTGAACACTGCGCGGTTTTTCATCTTCATTTTCTCTCGGATAGCAGGAAAGACAGCGTTGGGTTTGATGAGTCTTTCCTATGGCCGTCACGATAAAATTGCCATGCAGAAAGGTCTGGGAGTTTTTGTGATTTGCGAAATGTTCCACAGCAGGGACATATTCCAGATCAATATCCACAGAAACCTCATTGCCCTCTTTTGCAATATTGATGTAATCATCAATGGTAAGGGTCGGGCCGTGTTCATCAGTGTAATCCTTAAACTTGACGATCATATCGTCCAAACTGAACTGCCTGTCTTCTTCGACCTCAAAACCGCCCTGTCTCAGCCGGCGATAATCTCTTTGCAAATACCGGTTGGCGATCATGACAGCTTGGGCCACATGGGGACACAGGTTGTGCGGACATCCGCGTGCATAGCATTTCCTGAACGAGTACTCTTTCCCATCAACCGTACCGGAATAGCGGCAAAGAAATATGAACGCCTGGAATGCGCTGTCCCTGTGGGTGAAATCAACCGGCAGTATTTCAAAAGAGGAGTGGCAGGTGATTTCAGCCCCCTGTTTTTTCAACCCGACAATATCGGTAATGCGATACGGGGGATTATTAATGTTTGCCTGTTCCATCTCTCATGGCTCCTGTTAAAAAAGGGTGAAGGGTGAAGGGTTAAGGAGAATGGCTGACCTCTTAACCCTTAACCCCTTAACCCTAATAAGTGAAAACAGCGTCGGATTCGAGCGCTTCGGTGTTCAGCACCCCGGCAGCCACCAATTCATATCCTTCAACCAAGTCAGACTCTTCGATGTTGCGCCCCTTGATGCAGGGTACGCAGACCCACAGCTTTCCGCCCAACTCCAGAAAATCGTCGAGCAATTTTTTCATGGGCGGAAACTCGGTTCCCAGCATCTTGTCAGCATACCCTTTTTGCGCCAGTTCGACACCTTTTCCCTGCAACGCAATGGTCGCCTTGATATCCATGGCCAGAGCCGCACCGGCCATCACAAAAGGTATGGACGCTTTTTCAGGATCATCCGCTGCATGTGTGCAGAAGTACAAAACCTTTTCTTCCTTTTCTTCTTCCATGTTTTTCTCCTTTCAGTATGTTTGGGGT
>JAOZRQ010000152.1 GCA_029940115.1 Desulfobacterales bacterium | reverse complement strand
CGGGAAAGCCCGTCAGTCGGATGCCGGAGGTGGGAGCAGGATCAGATTTCCAACCTGCGGGGCGGATCCATCCCTTAACTTAATGTCAGTGACGCGAAGCGTGGGAACAAGAAAACGAGAAAACGAGAGGTGCTATCTCAGGTACTTATACGGAGGCCGTTTCAGGTAACGCTCGGTGAAGATATCCTCTTCCACTCCCACATCGTATTTAACATCAGAGTAGTCAATAACCGTATGTTCCTTGGTCCGGAGATCGGTCATTCTGGATTTGGTGATGGTGGGATAGTCCTGAATGCTTTTATAAGATTCAGCTTTGTACTGCCGAAATTCTTTGCCGCCGGCGTCATGATAGCTGGTCTGAATCACCACAAAGGTTTTCCGGTGAATCCAACTCTTGAAAGATGCGAATTCAACACTCCCGGGATCTTTGGGGGTACTTTTGACCACATAAAATTGATCGTTTGTTTCAACCAGTTCATGTGTGTCATCGGTGATATTTCTTCCGGAAACATCTTCATAATAGAAATGGGATCCCACAAAGCTGGTGCGTTTGTCCGCGGATGAAATCCGTTTGACGAGATTCAGAGCGGGCAGGAACAGCCAGCGGTCATCATCCTTTCGGACGTATTTATGAACAAGGAACACCATCTTGTTCACGTCGGCAGGGCGATGAAAATAAACGTAAAACTTCTGATCTTCGCAAAAGGTCTCATCATCTCCGGGCCTATCCCATCTCAGAATCGTAAATTCCCTGTTTCTCTGACCTCCCCTGGCATCGGTGATGGTCATTTTAACTTGGGCGCGGCCGGCTTTCCCCTGATAGTAGGAGACCAGATTGGCCTTGTCTATGATCTCATCAACAGTGAGTTTTTTCTCCCCGGCAAAAGCCGAACAGGCCATAGCCAAAACAACTGCAATTACGGTCAACATTTTCTTTTTCATCTTTTTTCTCCTTAAAAGTGGCTGGTTCTAACGAATTTTGTGGTTCTGCGTCATCTCAGCCGGCTGGAAAAAAGTCGGCGGACTTTTCACTTTCCTATTTCCACTTTTTATCTTCCTCCCTGAAGAGTCGTTTTTCCAGCACACGGATCAGTGCGGGCAGCAACATCAATGTTGTAATGCCGCTGACGAAAAGGATGGCCGCCAAGAGTACTCCCACGGTTTTGTACGGAATCAGCGGTGCCAGCAACAGCGGCAGAAATCCCGCGGCAATCACGATGATATTGCGGGTGATGGCTCGGGCTGGTTCGCCGAAAACATTCGGGATGCTCTTTTCCCATGAATGATTTTTCTGATATATCGCTCTGGAACGCACCAGAAAATGGATGGCGAAATCAACTGCCAGTCCCAAGGTCAGGCTGCTCAGAACGGCCACCGGCATATCATAGTCCTTGCCCACAATGCCGACCATGCCATAAATCAGGGCAATCGTCACCGTCAGGGGAATCATGCTCAGAAGCCCCCAGAGGGCCGAACGGAACAGAATCGTCATCAGCAGAAACACAACGAGGAAACTGCCTCCGAAGGCCTCCATCATACCTGTCACCATTTTATCCTGCCAGATCACGTTGATGTAAGTCAGGCCAAACCATTCAGGTTTCAGGGGGATCGGCGGCGGATTCTCGATGACAAATTTGTCCACCGCATCAACAACCTTTTGCATCTGGTTGTTGTCGCCGCTTTTGAGCTGGACCCACAGGCTGGTGGTTCGGTAGTCCGGCGTGACAAAGTGCCAGAGGTCCCGGGGTCTGTGGCTGTTCTGATACTGAATCAGGCATTCTGCCACCATCCTGCGGTTGTCCGGGATGCGGTAATCTTCCGCTTTGCCTGAAAGCAGGTCCCGGTGGACGGTTCGCACAATATCCGCGAGTGAATTGGATTTGCCTGCGACGCCCGTACCCCTCATCACCTCATCAAGGGAAATCATATAATTCAGGACCCGGGGATCCTTGAAAATTTCCCCTTTCTGACGTTGCTGGTCTGCAAACAAAGCGGCCTCATCCCAGGCAAACGCGGCTTCTCCCTCCGCGCCCGAGACTTTCTCCTTGGCAGCGTTTGCGAGTTTGTCGAAAAATTCGTCTTTGCCCTCTGCTTTCGTTGATTTTGCCATTTCCGCGAGTTCATCAAAAACTGGGGCCGCGGACTCGGGAAAGTCCTCGGCAAGTTCTTCTCCCCGCTTTTTTGCGGCTTCTGCCAGTTCTTTTGCAGCGGCTTCAAGGCTCCATTCTTCCTGTTCCGCGGAAAGCGCAAGATAGGCCATGTAGGTTCCTGCAAAATAATTGTTCAGTTCCCTGTCAGCAACGCGGATGGGGTGGGATTTGCTGAACCATTTGACCGGATTGTCATTGATATTGATCAGACTGATACCATAAGCGGCAATGACGAGAATGATGCCGGCGGCTGTCAAAATCGCAGTTGAGCGGTGATAGGCAATATTTCCGATCCGGCCCAGGAACTTGTCAATGACGCCGGCCTCGGTCTCACCCTTTTCATGATCGTGAACCGCGCCGAAGTTTTCCAGTGTTTCAGACGGGATGAACATCACATACGCGGGGATGAAGATGATCGTCAGGAACCATGCCATTAAGATGCCCATTGCCACAAAAATGCCGAACACCTGAACTGGCGGAATCGGTGTCATGGCCAAAGACGCAAAGCCGGCCGCGGAGGTCAGGGAGGTATAAAGCATGGACGTGAAAAGCTCGTCAATAACCGTTTCAATGGTTTTGAGCTTGTTTTTTGTTTCCTGATATCTGTCAAAAAATTCGCTGATAATATGAACAGAGTCGAGTACCGCAATGGGCATGATAAAGATGGGGATCATGCTGCTCATGATGTGAATGGGAAAGCCGGCAATGATCAGCGAGCCCATTGTGAAAACGACCGAGAGCAACGCGACAATCAGGGGCGAGATGATGAGTACGAGTTTGCGGAAAAAGAGCAGCATCAGGATTAAAATGACAATCATGGCCGCGGGAGCTGAAACCGCCATCTGGATAAACATTTCAACGCCGAAAGTATCTTCCGCAACCGGCAGACCGGTAATATAAAATTTGTCATCACTCTTGGGAAACGTTGCGATCTTTTCATTCAAGGCGGAATAGACCTGATAGCTGAGATCCTTTGCCGTCAGGGGCAGATACAGACACACCGCCCGGCCCGGCGTATCCCCGCCGGACACCACGGTGTCTTTCAAAAAGGGAATGCGTAGCGCCTTGTCCCGGATTGCAATCGCTTCTTCCCGGGTTTCGGGTGGCTGTTTCATCAGCCATTCAAAGCGTATCATCCCCTCTCCGGGTTCGATATTGTCAACTTCGGACAGCGCGATCACGTCAACCTCAATGACGCCGACTTCCTTGCCGTCTTCTGTCCACTGGAGCGTCTTGGCAAATTCAGCCAGTTCATAAATGCTTTTGAGCGAGTCCGGATTGAAAACGCCGTCGGGATGGGTATCGTTGACAATTCCTGCCACAACGATATCGTTCAGCGCGAGTTTCTCTTTCATTTCATGATGAAAGACGCGGACAGGTTCATCCGGACTGAGCATGTTTTCCGGGTCGGTATCCACCTGAACAGGATTCAGGAAACCAAATCCCTTGGGAAATAATGATGGCAGGGCCGCCACAAGTGCGATGGCAAGCATTGCCGCTACCAGCCCGAAGGTGATTTTCTTGTAGTGGCTGGCAGACAACTCTGTAATCCGATCACTCATTTTCATTAAACGTCCTCCAAAGCGCCAAAGTTCAGTTTGGGAAATTCAATATACGCGGGGCGCATTTGCAAGTTGGGGGAATTGTCCCAGAGGGACTTGTGAGAACAGCCCGGCAATTCGTTCGACTGAGCTCACGCCGAAGCATTGCCGGAGGCTGTTTTCCAGCATCTCATTTTCCGGAACTCTTGTCAATCAGTTTTTTTCTGGATGATCACCCGCGCCTGCATCCCGGAGGCTGTTTTCCAGCATCTCATTTTCCGGAACTCTTGTCAATCAGTTTTTTTCTGGATGATCACCCGCGCCTGCATCCCGGAGGCTGTTTTCCAGCATCTCATTTTCCGGAACTCTTGTCAGGCAGCTTGCGAATCCGGAAACAAATTTCCCCATGAAGAAGATGGCCATGACGGTCCTTAGGTTCTGGAGGCAAGGCGATCTGCATCCTCAACAAAAAGCCCCGGATCATATCCTTAATATAATAGGTTCAAATCATCGCGAGGTCAATCACCAATCTTGAGTTGGGAACAAGAACTTGGCCATAATCTCACCACAGGGCAACAAATCTGGGAAAATGATGTTGAAAGTTGATCCTATCTGCATTCCTTTTCGGCCGTGGATTTACGGAATTTTTACTGAGAAGCTTTATTATTCTGAATGATCTCGACAGCTTGTTCTGGGCACCGCAACATCACCTCATCTCCGACACAAACCCCGATATCAGCATATTCCCTTCTTTTCATCAGAACGCTCAGAGGAATCCCCACGTCCACCAGCATCCGGATTCCCCCCTTTTCCTGGGTCAGTTGAGACACGTTGCCTCTCAACATGTCTCCGGAATGACAGGCCGTCTCATCAGTGACAATCTTGACGAGCTCTGGGTTCACAGATATTTTTGCCTCCCCTTGGGCCGCGCCGTTCATCGGAATGCAGGTCTTTTCATTGATCAGACAGTATTTCCGGTTGTCTTTGCAGACCACCTTGCCGGCAAAGATGTTCTCATAGATGAACGAGCTGAGACGCCCCTCAAAAAGAAAGACCTTCTCATCCGCCAGCTTTGAGGCCTGGAGCAGATCATGGGTCGAGAGGATCACAGAAATCCCCTTTTCCACATGAAGGTCCTGGATGATCTGTTCAATGGCGATCTGGCTGCTCACATCAACATTTGATGTGGGTTCGTCAAAGAGCATGACGTTGGGCGAACAGGCCAATGCCCTGGCAATGGCCACCCGCTGGGTCTCACCACCGGAGAGGTGATGCCCATCTGCATGGGCAAAGTCCCGCATCCTCACCAAATCAAGACATTCCTCAATGATCCGATGTCGCTCCCGTTTCGGAACCTTCCGCACCTTCAGCCCGAACGCCACATTCTTATAGACCGACATGCTGAAAAGGATCGGATGCTGATCCACCAAGACGACCGCCTTGCGTAAGGGCAACAAGCATTTTTCCGTAAAAGAGACTGGTCTGTCCTCATAATAGACGCTCCCCTCAGATGGCGAATCAAGAAAGCTCAGGATATGAAGAAGGGTGGTCTTCCCTGAACCGTTCGGTCCCAGCAATCCATAGACCTTCCTCCTTTCAAGAGAGAGTTCCGGAATGTCGAGGACCGTTCGAGAGTTGAAAATTTTTTTGAGGTTTCTGACGGTATAGAGCATCAGTTCCGCTTCACAGTTTATCCGAGAGAGCGACAGATGAAAATTCGGCACATGAAATCGGCAAATCAAGCATCGAGCATCAAGCATCAAATATCAAGCATCACCATCATAATCCGCAAATCCATCACATTGGTATGGGTGGGACCGGTGATAAACAGGTCATCCAGTTTTTTGAAGAAGTGATATGAGTCATTGTTTGAGAGGAAATTCCGGAGATTCAGCCCCATTGCCTCGGCCCGCGCCGCGGTATGAGTATCCGCAACCGCGCCGGCCGCGTCGGTGGGGCCGTCAGTGCCGGCGCTGAGAACCACGATCTCCCTCTTGTCAGCAATATCGGCCGCGATGGACAAGGCGAATTCCTGGTTCCGTCCGCCAAGCCCATCCCCTCTGACCGTCACGGTGGTCTCGCCTCCGGAGAGAATGCATGCAGGAGGCGGCACAGGATGGCCGCTTTTGAGGATCTCCGCGGCAATGGCGGCATGAGCATGAGCCAAATCGCGGGTCTCTCCTTGAATGATGTGGCACTCCTTACAGAAACCGGGTTCCCCTCATTGCCGGCAGAGAAACCCGGTTTCGCCTTCAGGAGACCGAACCATCAGGTTTTGGTGATGTGGCACTTCTTACAGAAACCGGGTTTCCCCTCATTGCCGGCAGAGAAACCCGGTTTCGCCTTCAGGGAATGGACGATCAGGTTTTGGCACTCTGTCAGAAACCGGGTTTCTTATGGTCTTACACTTTGGAAAGAAAATATGCAAGCAAAAAAGGGCATCCTTACATTTCTTGATTTACACTTTTTTCGTGAACGTGAAGCGTGAAACGTGAAGCGTGAAACGTGAAACGTGGGACGTGAAGCGTGGGACGTGAAACGTGGGACGTGAAACGTGGGGCGTGAATCGTGAATCGTGAAACGTGGGGCGTGAATCGTGGGACGTGAAACGTGGGGCGTGAATCGTGAAACGTGAAACGTAGGGCGTGAAACGTGGGACGTGAAACGTGGGACGTGAAACGTGGGGCGTGAAACGTGGGACGTGAAACGTGGGGCGTGAAACGTGAAACGTGGGGCTCTCCATTTAGGATATGTGACCGAACAAGTTCCCCATTCCCCGCTCCTGCCGGATTGATGAGCATTTTTAGTCTTTGGCGGCAGGCGGTTTGGATTTGTGAATTCGGCATCGGGTTACAATTTTTGACATCAAAAAGTTTGTAGTTCCGCCTTCAGGCGGTGCCACACAGCCTGAATGCGGAACTACAAACTTTACTTAATGAACAGAAACAGAGCGCCAAGGGACATCAGGCAAATAATTGCTTGACATCTCTGATGGAAATCATTATTGATAGAGAAACTCTGATCATAACGGATTTAGGGGAGCCCGTGAACTTGAACTTGAACTTGAACTTGAACTTGAACTTGAACTTATACTTGAACTTGAACTTATACTTGCCCGCAAATGAATGCTCACGTTTGGGTTCAAGTTCAAGTTCACGGACAGAGCGGCCTCCCCGAAAAGCGTTATAATCAGGACAAACTTGCCATTGATCCTAAGTTTTAAGTTTCATTTAAGTTTCATTTTGAAAGGTGTATGATATGTCCTGTAAACTCGAAAATATAGAAATTCACAACTTCCGCTGTTTGAAAGACCTAAATGTTTGAATGAACAAAGTCAATGTGCTGTCCGGCCCGAACGGATCAGGCAAATCTTCGTTTCTGGATACGATTTGGTTTATCCGGGACTGCGCTACCAGAGGGGTTGATCTGGCCTCTTCAAACAGGGATCACGGAATCGGCCTGTTGTGGGGAGAGGCGGATCATGTGTCAGGCATATCCATAAAGCTTGATACAGGAACCGCTGTGTATGAAGTCGTATTCGGATATTCCCAAGGGAGAGTCGAGTCGTTTGCTGGCGAGAAACTCTATTCAAAAGGACTCAGAACCCATCTGATAGATCGCAAAACAGGAAGTGACGGCGTCCGTTTTTATAATGAGTCTGGCCAGTTTGACAGGAAACTCAGAGAACCGGAGAAATTGGCGTTGACCGTCTATTCCGCGCTTCATGCGGGACGAACCGAGGCTTATGAAGCAGATCAATTCCTTCGTTTGGTGAGATTTTATCATTCCAGAGCTTTGGAGTTGTTCCGTATCAAAAGATTCGGTTCAGAATCAGATTTTCAGACACGGCTCATGAATCGAGGTCAGAATCTCTGGTCTGTCTTAAGAAACCTGAAAGACAGGCGGGAAATAGATGAACGGTACAATACGATTATCCGTTATATGAAAGAGAGTTTCCCTAACGGATTAAGGGAAATACTTATTGAACAGATCGGTCCGAACGCTGTTTATGGGAGCTTTATAGAAAGACATCAGGACCCGATCCGGGCCTCCGGCGTGTCAGATGGGCATATCCAGATGCTGATCAATCTGACCGCCCTCTTCTCGGAGGGAAAAGATGTCTGTCCGACAATCATGTTTGACGAACCTGAAGTCTCTCTGCATCCTTATGCATTATCGGTCTTTGCAAATGCTGTTCGATTCGCGGCACAAGAATGGAACAGGCAGATATTTGTTGCCACCCATTCTCCGGTGTTGATCAGTCAGTTTGAACCTGAGGATATTTTGGCCGTGGAATTGGATGATGAGACAGGCCGGACGCTCATAAAGCGAGTCAGTCAAATGGATGACATCAGCGATCTGCTTAAGGAATATGCAGTAGGTTCCTTATACATGGCTGAACTGATTGCGGCCCAAAGCAGACTTGGAGGAGATCAACCGAATGAATACACCGGATAAAGGGAAAAAGGACTTGACACCGGTTGAGATTTCGTTCAGAGACATTGTTCCCGAAATCAGGGACACGACCTATCTGACACATTCGATATATTACTATCCCGCCAAATTCATTCCCCAAGTCGTAAGATTTTGTATCAAAGAATTTACAAAAGAAAACGATTGGATCATTGATCCCTTCGCAGGCAGCGGGACTGTCGGCTTGGAAGCGTTTCTGACCAAAAGGAATGCCATCTTGCTGGACTTGAATTATTTGCTGAGACACATCATTCCCATAAAAATTTATCAAGGTACCCAAGAACATTCAAAAAACGGATTGGCAAAGAAGATACAGGAAGTTCAAGAGGAAGAGGACAATTTCGTTCCAAAGTACATCAATGTCAGATACTGGTATCCTGATGAAATATTTGAAGTTCTGTCCCGATATTGGGCGGGTGTGCACAAACTTGATGAAGACATTTACAAATGGATCATTCAAGCATCATTGGTAAAAATCAGCAAACAGTTTTCCCTCGCGGAGCATCGGACACCCAAATTGTTCAGATCCAAATTCAAGAAGAGATATATATCTGAATTAATGCAGACTGACTGGAAAAGACAGCTTGACAGCAAACTTTTTCAAAACTCATATAAGTTTTATGATTCAGTAAGGCATCTTCAGCATGTCACAAAGGGTCATGACAATGAAGTGAGATGTTATGCAGGAACAGATTCCTCAACATTTAAGCTGGAGAGTGGAAGGGAATTGGATGCCCTCACCACCTCACCGCCCTATTTGCAGGCACAGGAATATATAAGAACTTCAAAATTGGATTTGTTCTGGCTGGAATATACTGAAAAACAAATCAGAGAGATATCAAAGTTGGAAATTCCGTACCGAAAAGCTGAAAGGATAATTGAGACATACACGTTGAACAAAATAAGAGAGAAAATTGAGAATGACAAACTGGTCAGAATTCTGAACTCTTATTTTGACCATACGATTGCCTCGCTTGAGAACAGCATGAATCTGCTGAAGAAAGATGGAAAAGCCTGCATCTTTGTCGGCAATCCCAAAGTCGACGGGATTGAGGTTGAGACCTGGAGAATTCTTACGGAATACTTTACAGAAAAAAGGTTTGGGTTTGAAATTGTGTTTGATGACAAAATCAAGACAAGGCAATTGTTTGGAGCAAGAAAAAACAAAAACCCTGATGGCATGAAATCGGAATATTTGTTAGTCCTTACCAAAAACACATAGTCCGTCAATGGCCGGGCGTGTCAAGGCAAAGCGAGACTTTCGGAATCGGGCCCATGCCCGTGCATTCACCCAGTGGGTTACTTGATAAATTGACATGAAATGTTTCAACACAGACCTGCACATTCACACCTGCCTCTCTCCTTGTGCGGACTGGGGCATGAGCCCCAAGGGGATTGTTGAGAGAAGTGTTGAGGAGGGGCTGGATATCATCGCCATCTGTGACCACAATTCAATGGAAAATGCAGAGGCAGCCATGCGAGCCGGGGAAAGGCAGGGGGTAATCGTTCTGCCGGGGATGGAGATCTGTTCCAAGGAAGAGGTCCCATCTTGGCGATCTTTGATGATCCGGAACGGGACCGGGAGATGCAGGCGTATGTGTATGCCCATCTCCCGGGGACAAACCGGCCTGAGTTTTTCGGGGATCAGGTGGTGGTGAATGAGAACGATGAGGTGTCGGGGGAAAATTCAAGGCTTCTGATCGGGGCGACCACCTTGGGGATTCATGAGATCGTGGAGAAGACCCATGAACTGGAAGGGGTGAGCATCGCGTCCCATGTGGATCGGCCGGCTTACGGACTCGTGAGCCAACTCGGTTTCATCCCACCGGAGTTGCCTCTTGACGGCATTGAAGTCTCCTTTCGCATGTCTCCCAAGGAGGCCAAGGAGAAGATATCGGGCATTGAGGAGTTGCCCTGCGTCACATCTTCGGATGCCCATTATCTGAATGACATCGGAAAATGCCGGACCGTCTTTGCCTTGGAGAGACGCTCATTGGCGGAAATTCGTCTCGCCTTGCAGGAAAGGGAGGGGAGGCGGATTGTGAAGGATGAAGGATGTAAGGATGAAGGATGAAGGATGAAGGATGAAATTTCATCCTTCATATTTCATGTTTCATAAATCAAGGAGGAATCAAGATGAACAGCATTGTCAAACACGTCATGATCTTTTTTGTCATTGTCAGCCTGACCCTTGTTCCGGTTGCGGTTGCACTGGCCCAAGGTCAGACCGAGGATGAAAGCGCGAGCCCAGGCAAGATGACATTTGATCTGATACTTGTCCGGCCATTTGGAATCCTTGCCACCCTATTAGGCTCGGCCGCGTTTATCGTCTCCCTTCCTTTTTCGGCCATGGGAGGTGACATTGAACCGGCATACGAAAAAATGGTGGTGGCCCCCGCCGCGTACACATTCAGCAGGCCCTTGGGTTCCTTTTGATTCTGCGACGGCTCAATCTCAGAGGTTGACGCCATTTGTGTAGAAGCTCCCGCCGGAACCTGTCCCCGACATCTTTCATCGGGATTGGAAAATCCGGCGGGCCATCAATTTTTTTTCTGTCATTCCTGCGAAGGCAGGAATCCATTGCCCGCCATCCGCAACAGTGGATTCCTGCTTTCGCAGGAATGACATGAGCATTGAGGTGCGAACAGGAGATGAACCGCTATGCGTTTCTTATGATCAAATAAGCATCTGGACGAAAGTGTTTGCATCATAAGTGTAAACTTATCCTTTGGAAAAAAGAATGAAAAACAAAAGTTCCAAAAATGATCTGACAGTTGATGAGACGCTCCGTTTTCGCAAACTTGAGGCGGCCTTTCTCAGCCGCTGTCGTCATTTCGGTTACAAAGAGATCAGGACCTCCACCATTGAGCCGCTACATGTATTCACCTCCCTGGGCGCGTTGAGCGACACCAAGTTGCGGCGCATGTACTCGTTTATTGACTGGGACGGGTGGAGCGGAGAGCGGGTGGCCCTCAAGCCGGACTCCACCACCTGTGTGGTGCGATTTTACGGGGACCATCTTTACTCAGAGACGCCGAGACAGAAGCTCTGCTATGTGGAGAACCATTTTGAATGGGCAGATTCCTGGGATGAGCTGTCGGAAAGATGGCAATGCGGTGTCGAAAACATCGGGAGCAACGCACCGGAATCGGATATCGAGGTGATCTACATGGCCTACGACATCCTCCGGGAGATCGGACTCGGGGATATCCATCTCTACCTCTCTTATCCCGCGCTGATCAAGGAGATCATCGTCGCGCTCTCCTTGTGGCGGACGGACACATCGGATCTCGTCAGGGCCATCCGAAACAATGATGACGATCGGATCAGAGAGATTCTGGGGAAAGTGCCGGAAGGGGAAAAGCTTGAAATGCTCCTCTCCCTGCGCGGGCGATCCGCAAATTATCTGAAGAACCTCAGGGACACGCTGAAGGGGCCGAAATATGAGAGGGCATCCGCCGCGTTTGAAAACTTCGTGTCCGTGTGCGAACTCTTGGATCGCATCCAATGCCCCTATCTGATAGATTTCTCGCTCTTGGGGGATCTCGAATACTACACCGGGGTCCAGTTTCAGATACTCTCCACGCGGGAGAGGAAGTCGAGGAAGGACATTCTCTGCGCCGGGGGCCGTTACGACAACCTGACCGGGGACATGCTGAACCTGCTGCTTGAAGATGCCCCGGAGGAGACGGTGCCGGCTGTCGGTTTCGCACTGTATGCCAGAAACATCATCCGACATCGGACGATTATGGAGCTGACTGCCGAGTCGGCCGACAAGCGGCAGAACATCAGCATCCACGTCAGCAACGTCACCAAGGGGAACGTCCACACGGCCCAGCGCCTGTCCGACAAACTCTTCCGACTCGGGTTTGCCGCGCAGATCACGTTCATGCCGGTGGAGCGGGAAAAATATGAATGTTTCGGTCTGGTGATCGAGGTGGATCATGAACGGTTTGCCGACGGTTATCAGATTCTTTACAGCCAGAAAATCGGAAAGCCGCTTCTGATGAATCTGTTCGGAGAATTCAATGACCGTTGACACGATAAATGTCTGCCTCCCCAAGGGGGGCGCGATGGAACCGTTATGCGCGCTGTTCGAGAACATCGGATTTCCGGTGGATGGGTATCACTCGGAAAACCGGACATACCGCCCCGGACTGACCGGCCTGCCTGCCCGTGCGAAGATCATGGCGGAAAAGGATGTCGCCATTCAGGTGGGGGTGGGGAATTATGACATCGGCTTCTGCGGCACGGACTGGGTGCAGGAACATGTCACCCGATACCGGGCCGCGAGGGTGCATCTCTTCAAGCCGCTGGGACTGGACAAAAAAGAGTTGCATGTCTGCACCAGCCTGAATGGGTCCCTCCAGTCTGTTGAAGACTTGCAGGGGATGCGGGAGTTTGTCACCCTTGTCAGTGAGTATCCGAATATTGCCGAGGGTTTTGCCATCGGAAAGCGACTCAGAAAATTCAAGATATTCTCGGCATGGGGAAGCGTTGAGGCGTATCCGCCGGAGCATGCCGACGCGGTGATCTTGGCCGCTTATGATAAAGATAGCCTCCGGGAGAAGGCGCTCCATAGCATCCGATGCGAGCTGGAATCGGAACTCTGCCTGATCGTCAATCGAAGAAGCATTGTGGAAAAGGATCTGTCGTCAGTGCTTAATTTCTTTTCAGATGCGTGAGACGTGAGGCGTGAGACGTGATGCGTGGGACGTGATGCGTGAGGCGTGACTGGTTCTAATGGACGGGCGT
This sequence comes from Desulfobacterales bacterium, assembly GCA_029940115.1. Lineage (GTDB taxonomy): Bacteria > Desulfobacterota > Desulfobacteria > Desulfobacterales > 4be13 > JAOZRQ01. Next base: position 122 of record JAOZRQ010000152.1, on the reverse strand, counting down.
ATTTGCAAGTTGGGGAAGTTGCTCCTTCATTGTCCCGTAGGGACTTGTGAGAATGGCCCGGCAATTCATTGCCGGGGTCGGACATGCACAATTTGTCCAGTCCCGTAGGGACGACTGAGGAA
>JAOZRQ010000658.1 GCA_029940115.1 Desulfobacterales bacterium | reverse complement strand
GGGGGTTCCGCGTTTAGACAACAAAAAGATTGTTCCGGAGTGCAGAGCTTGCTCTGTGAGAGTCCAGACTCGCGCAGAGCAAGCGTTGCACTCCGGATATAAGACTTTCCGGAATCCGCCTCATTGCACAGCCGGCATGACAACCACAAATTCTCCTCAGTATCGTCTCCGCCTTTGGCCTTGGGGATCAGGTGCTCAATGGTCAGCGGAACGCCGCTCACAATTTCCTGCGTCAGACAGTAGCCGCAACGGAACAATGCCTGTTGTGCGACGCGCTGCCGTTTTTTCCGGGAAATGGCGCTCATCATCCCTGAGAATCCCTTCGGAGGGACGGAAGCTGATACCCGCGCCGTTTCAGCAGGACAGCGGCATAGCTCCGACGAAGAGTCAGGATGTCCGCTTCACGTCGAAATCCCCGCAGTGTGTCATCTTCATCGGGGCTCAGGTGCCCCCTCTTTTTCCGTTCAAGCAGAGATTCATATGTCTGCCATCGCTCATGCGAAAATTTCCGTTGCGATTCTTGGAGGAGTTCCTGATCATTCATGGCCAGCAGAGGAAAGACATCATGCTGATATTCCGGGGGTATGTCCTCCAATAGCGGAGGAAGGGCATGGCGCAGGCTGTCAAGAATGATCGTTTCCTCGGGTTGCCGAAACAGTGAGGCAGCCTGCCGCAATTTCCGCCAGAGAGTGTCTGTCACGTTGATGGTTACAGAGTATGACATTTCACCGTATTCCTTTTTTTGAAATCCCTGAAGACGCATCTGTGCAAAGTGCAAAAAACCGCTCCATTTTTGCATTCTGGAGCCGACGAGGGGCCGTAATGTAGGATCGTGGCGTTCTCTCCGGCCGCGACACGTCCATGTCACTCCCACAGTCTAGTGAGGATGCTCTCCGTGCCGCTTTCCGAACGGCTCCAACCTATGCGTCGTAGTGCAGGATCAGGCCTCATCTCTGTCCATTCCGTGCCGTCATAATGGTGAACCGTTCTCCGCCATCCCACGGCGAACACATCCGAATACCCGATTGCTTCTCAGCCATTGCCTCTCGGCTCCTCGCCCCTAACCGCTCCGTCTCCTGATATCAATCGTCGCGCAATGGAACAGCCCGCCGAGTTGGGCGTAGTGGAAAAAGGGGCAGGGGATTGGCTCGAATCCCCAGTTTTTCAGGGCCTTGATGGTCGAGGTCTGTGAGGCTTCCACCACCATGTGCGTATGATCCAAGGGGAGCACATTGACATTCAGCCAATAGAACCCGATGGATTCGGCCTCAAAATGGAAGGAGGACAAATTTTGCAACGGATCTGGCGGAGGCGCCTTCAGTATCTCCCAAGATTTCAGGAACGCCGGCAATTCGTCCTCATCAATGTATTCCGGATTGATGAGCAACCTGCCCGGTGCCAAGGGCATCATATGGTCATCCATATGCATCGGCATGTTGAAACGAGAAGTGATCGGATGAACGGTGTAGTCCTCCCCCAGATGACGCGCCAGCCAACGGATTCCAGTTTCATTGGCGGTGTTGCTGCGCAAGGCGAGGATGTCCTTGCCAAAGCGCATGAAGTCGGCTCCGTCAAAGAGCGGTTCCTCCTCAGTGAGGACGTAGCGCATTGGCTCCCCCTTTTTCGGCACCTGATAGTCGAGGTCATACGCGGCATCCGTCAGTTGCGGCTTGGGTGCCGCGGTCCATTTGGCCCCTTGGGAAAAATACGCTTTGAGGAGCGGACGATACGCCATCGCCTCAAAATGGCGAGACCGCCAACTCATGGGGGCCTCGATGATCTCATCCCCGATCACCAGCAGGCTGTCCCGCGGGCAGGCCGCCATGCCGCCACGGCTCTCCCAATACGGCGTGGCACAGACCTTGGCAAAATCGATCGGCTCGGGTTCTCGGACGATGACCCCTGCCGATGTCAGAATCTTGATGAATTCCTGACGCTCCTTCTCCGCGTTTTCGAGCAATTCCTGCGGAAGATGCACCTCGTCATATTCCTTGAGCACTTGGATGATCTCAGGGGTGAGCGCACCCTCCATGACTTTATGGTAGGGGGGGGATACGGCACCCCTCACATGCCCGATGATGACCTCCTCCAAGGGATCCCATTCGTTGTGGGAACAGACCGGACAAACGGATTGTTCTGATGTTGCCTGTGACATGATATATCCTTAATTTTCTGTGTACAGGACCTGAACTTGGACTTGAACTCGAATTCGGGCTTAACACGAACTGAAAGTTCAAGTTCAAGTTCCATACCCCATCAACTGAAATTGGCGGGTACAACTGACCTGCTGATCATCTCGTGAAGCCAGTCTCTCATGCTGAGTCGGATTCGGAAGAAGGCAAGTCTCGCAGGTAGGCATACACGTCTTCCTCTCCTCTGCCACTGGCAACGCCCGGCTCGAAGATTTTGGCCATCGCGTCGAATAGGGAAGTATCAATACTCATGCTTCCCATGACCTCAGACATTGCCTTGCTTCCCTCCGCCATCACATTGACCGTCAGATAAGCCTTTTCCAAGTCCAGAGATTTCGCCTTGCCAGAGAGGAAGGGAATGACAGAATGGTTCAATACGGTTCCGAGTAGTTCCAAAGGGATGTTTTGCCTTTGAAACATTTCATGAACGTAAAACAGAGCCATGTCGTTCAAGCCAGTCAGTATCCCGATGGCAAATTCGACCATGGACAGTTTGTTCAAGTCGTCTCCCACAAAGGATATCTTTTCGCCGAACACCTGCAACACCGGTCGTATTCGTTCCAGAACTGAAGCGTGGCCAGCATAAAAAAATGCGCTGTCTGGATTCCCCACTTCCTTGGGTTCCACAGAGATCACTCCGTCAAGATATCTCCCACCGGAAGATTCGACAAAGCTTTTCAAATTTTGGGCACCTTCCCCTCCTCCGCTACTGAACTGGACGACCATCTTGCCTTCCAAGCCTTCCTTCTTGCTTTCCAAAAGAGAGTGGGTGACGCTGTAGTCCATGTCCGCGATCACGAACATGATGACCGGGCTTGCGTCAAACGCGTCACTGAAAGACTCCGCCACCGTCACTCCGGGTTGAGCCAGCGCACGAGCCTTTTCGGGAGTGCGGTTCCAGATGGTGACAGGGATGTTGTTTTTTGCCAGGGTTTGGATCATGGCGGATCCCATAAATCCACATCCGATGACGGATACGTTTTCCATAGACTGTCTCCTCATGATGAGTTTTACCCGCCGGATTGACAATCCGGCGAGGAAGGGTTCGGATTTGTCAATCCGAACCGGGCGTTGGTAGGGTTTTTAGATCTGCTGACCTCAAATAATTCCTGATTATAACAGATTTTGGGGAGGCCCCGAGAAAACCACAGAACATACGGAAGGGAAGACGCATGCTCCGGACCTTCCGACAGGTTCGGAGGAGGGATGGAAACCGCTCGTTGAGCCTGTCGTTGAGCTTGTCGTTGAGCTTGTCGTTGAGCTTGTCGTTGAGCTTGTCGTTGAGCTTGTCGTT
>JAOZRQ010000657.1 GCA_029940115.1 Desulfobacterales bacterium | reverse complement strand
GGAGCCGAAAGCCCGGAGCCGAGAGCCGAAAGCCCGGAGCCGAGAGCCGAAAGCCGAGAACCGAGAGCCGAGAACCGAGAGCCGAGAATCCAGAGCCCCAAATCCTTGACCGACAGGCGTTGTCAGAACGGATGGGGAAGAGTGAAGCGCTTTGCGAACATTTTGTGATCATGTTTATGGATATCATGCCAGGGCAACTTGAAAATCTGAACGCGGCTTTGGCTCATCACAGTGCTGAGGGTGCATTTCGGGAGGCGCATACCATCAAGGGGATGTGTGCGAACATCAGCGCGAACAGGTTGCGTGAGGTGGCTCGTGAGACGGAGATGGCTCTGGAAGAACCGGAGTGGGAAAAGGCCCGCTCCCTTGTCGCGAAATTGGAGGAGGCGTTTGAGGAGTTTGTCCGGTTCTGCAAACATTAAGAAACCCGGCTTTTCCCCGAACGGGCCGACTCCCTGTCAGAAAAAGCCGGGTTTCTTTTTCCTGCGAAAGCGGGGAATCCACTGTAGGCTGAATTGACTTTCATGAAAAAAGCTCTTGACATTCCGATTTTTTGGGTATATTGCCTGATCCTAAAAGCGTTATAAGTACTTGGCCATATGTTCTCAGGTGTCTGCATATGAGGAACAGCTTTTCCGTTGTGAACCGCGGATGAACGCAGATGAACGCGGACGATCTGTCTGCCGCGGACTCATCCGTGTTCATCCGTGTCCATCCGCGGTTTGTGGAAGCTGTCTTCCCAGAAAAAAAAACCGGAAAACTTTTGGCCGGGTCAAAACAACCCAAGCCGACATATTTGCCATGTATCATGAGCGATGGGTTCCTGCTGATATCAATCGCTATGATAAATACTATTTGGATCGGGCATACTTCCACATCTATGAATGGGAAGATGACAGATATCCTAATGCTTTGAAAGAGTTTGTCTGTCTCCATTGTGATCCGAATGAATCTGATGAACAAGCATTTCCTTCAAGATATGGATGACTTCTTCCAGCCCGATCTTCCCATCTCCGTTCACGTCAGCGCCTGAGTTGGCATAGTTTGGGATCAGGTTGCCATCATCCATTCCTGTCAGCGATCTCAATGCCAAAACAGCGTCTGCGAGGTCAACCGCGTCGTTGCCGTTTATGTCACCGGGTGTCAGGGATCCTGTTGAAATTTCATTAGGTGCCATCTCTGTTCCGAAGCCGATGGTGTATTCCGTGATATCATCGTCCTCCTTCATTGGAGGAAAAATTATCGGCTCTACAGGATGATCTGTTGAAAGAGGGAGGCGTTTTGTTGCATTCTCAAATGCATCTTTGACATTTGCACCATCTAGCACATCGCTCCAAAAAAATCTGGAAAAAGAGATGTCACCATCCGCGTCAAAGCAGGCTTGCTGGTCTTTGCCTGAACTGAATATCAGAATTCGTTCTTTTCCCTCGGATGGTTCGAGTGCCTCAAGGAAACTCCCTGATTGATGGGCATCATAGATGACGATGACTTTTATGCTCTCCTGCAGGGTATTCAGCCATTCACCGAGCTGATTGGCTGAAAGACGCTCCTCCTGATTGACATGAAATGATTCTGTGTCCCCATCTCCGATCATATACAACAGCACATCCTGAGTCTTGTTCTTTGTCCATTCTGTCATCGCATACTTCAAATTGTCAAGGCTGGCTGAAGCATCATGCATTGTTAATGAGGCGGATTCACTCATCATGAAGTAAATGTCCTCATCTGAATAATGCCGGGCAATCAGCGTGTCATAGGCCAACTTTGCATTCCTTTCAATGGCAGTTCTCCTGTCTGCAAGTGCCCAGCCACAATAATCGCTTTGTTCCTCATCGGGTTTCCAACGCTTACCGTGGTCATTTGGGGAGATGACATGTTTCCCTTGCGATCTTCGGCATAAACAGCGATATGGTAAGTCCCCTCTCCATCAAATTGGTCATATGTTCCTTCATATCGCCCCTCTCCTGAAAATGCCAAGTCAACAGTCTCCTCTGGGACATCCTCAGACCCGATCGGTCTGATGATTGCCCGTACATATACATTGTTTTCCGAAGTGTCAGGCAATGCGCCGACTTGTTCTATCACCGGCGCTTCTCCAGGAATGAAGACGCTGTTTCCAATGTAGGCATCTCGGGTTGAATCATAATCCTCTTCATCTTCTTTGCCACAGATTACATTTCCGTTGGCATCCAAAAGAGGCGTCTGAGCGGATTTGGCTCCTCCTTCATAAGCGGTGATGTCTCTGATGGCGTTGCTGCTTTGCCTGAAAGCATCTCCGATACTTTCTCCATGAAATATTTTATTCCAGAAGTAATTTGAGAAGGAGAGCGAGCCGTGGTGGCCAAAAGAAGCTTCCTGATCTTCACAGGCACTGGCAACAAGAATTCGTTTTTTGTCAGCCGGAGGCGTAAGATCAGGTAAAAAACTTCCAGAATGGCAAGCATCGTAAACAAAAGCCACTTCGCCAGAAATAAGTTCCTGAACAGCGTCCAACCATGAATCAAGGTCAATGTCCGCCAAGTTTTCACCCTTGCTTATTTCAAAAAGATTTTTCTCCCCGTGGCCCACAAGATAAAGGAGAAGATGATCCGTGTCACCCGCCCACTCTGTGACGGCCAATTTTAGATTGGATGGCATCTCCGTCCACGTCATCCGGTTTGCCATTATTGTCCACGTCAAGCCCCTCATTTGGCATCAGGTAGCAAATGGTGTCCTTGGTGAAGCCCTGATAGGTTAACGACCGATAAGCAGAATGGGCTGACATTTGGATTGCGTCCCAAATGTCGTTCTCGGCATATGGGCCGCCACCGGCGACAATGATGGCCTTCATATTCTTATCTGTGGGCAGCCCCTTCCGAAATTCCCATCTTGTCTCTTATGGCTCTTATGTCGGGTTTGGGAGGCCGGTGAATTCTGACTCCGCCCTCATTCCCCCGGCTGTAGGCAACAGCCTCCTCAAGCCCTTTTTTGATGCTGTCAAAAGCTTTGCTCATTTTGCTCCTTTATACGATTTCACAATTTTCTTCGTCAACTTTGCAAGCTCGTTGCGTTCGGCCCTGCTCAGATTGACCTTCTCATTTTTTCCGAACACCGTCAGCATGAACAAAGGAATTGTTTCATCATAAAAGTAATATATCACCCTGACCCCGCCTCTTTTCCCTTTTCCCTTGCGAGTCCAGCGCAGTTTCCTCACCCGCCGGTGCCCTGCATGATTTTGCCGGCTTTGGGGTGAACAGAAACATGGTCAATGACACGTTTTCTTTCATCCTCATCCAAAAGCCGTTCGGAGCGTCGTATATATTCGGGTAATTCGGCAACTGTGACATACATAGGTCAAGCAATAACTTTCATTAAAAAGGAAAAAATCCCTGATTATAACGGATTTAGGGGAGCCTCGCGGACATCCCCGTGAACGTGCCTGCAAACAGGGTTCCGTCACATGCGGGTTCCCATCGTCAGGCCGATGGATTCCGGGTCGGGGGGGGGGTTAGTC
>JAOZRQ010000656.1 GCA_029940115.1 Desulfobacterales bacterium | reverse complement strand
GAAATCTGAGCGGCCCGATGCCGCATCAGGCATCAAGTTTGAACCTGCTCACAATGCTTAAAATGGGATTCCGCCGGCAGTCCTGATTGCATCGTATGCAACCGCAGAAGTGGCGAATTCCACGAATTTCCTGATATCTCCCTTTCTGTTCTTTTCTTTGAATATCAGAGCCAGTACGCCGAAACAGAGATAGTCCGGGTCGCTGGGGCTTTTGCCATTGATGTTCAGGATGGTTGTCTGGTAATTCCTCGCATTGCCATAAGTGCCGAAGGCAACGGTGTCCGCCTTCTTCTCCACAAGTTTCAGGGTCTCCGGGTCGCTGTAAGTCATCTTTGACTTGGATGTCATGGTGATGTCCCTGAACCCCGGAAATGATTTCAGCAACACAGCAAGAGAACTGTCACCGTCCTCCCGCCTCACAACCCTTGTCCTGGCATCTTTTCCCCCAACCGCTTTCCAATTGATTGTTTTGCCGCTGTAAATGTCACAGACCTGCTGTGCGGAAAGATTCTTTATCCCGACACTTCTGTTTGTGAAGAAGACCACCGGCATTTTTGCAATGGGAACATAAGTGAGACCGAAACCCTTTTCCCCCTCTCTGATCGGCCTGGCAACACGCCCGATCTCATATTCGTCTCTTTCCACGGTCTTGATTCCGCCGCCTGACCCGATACTTTTGGGAACATTTACAGTAATTCCCGGATTGTCCTGACTAAAAGCCGCTCCGACAGCCTTAAGAATTGCTGTCCCGCTGCCGGTGCCGACAATGGTGATTTCTTCTGCCATGCCCGGGCAGGAAATCGCCATCCCCATAGCCAAAAGTACGATTACGATTGATGCTCTCCTCACTTTTCCCCTTCTGTTCCAAATTTCAAGTTTCCTCGGCAACAGTACGCAGGCCAGCGGAATATCATCATTAGCATCAAACATCAACTTGGTTTTTCAAAGAAACCTGGTTTCCATCCCGACGCTCGGAAATTTCACGCCTGCTTCTTCTTTCCCCACATTTTTTCCGGGCTTATAATCGCATTAAAAGCCCTCAAACTCATCATCCCCGGCATCACCCCTCTTTCCTTTTTTAGCCAGGCCGATTTTATGGCCTGCGAAATCGCCGGCCGGTTTCCCACCCTCCGAACCCGCTCCTTTTCCGATCCTGCCCTCCGCCTCTGCTCTTGCCATGATGGCTCTGATCTTTTCAATATCTTCGGGCAGGAAGCCCTGCGAAGTTGTCGGAGTGACATCGGCTTTCATCCTGAAGTGCCCGATCGCACTCCGGAGCCGCTCCGTCTGGGAGGTCATCTCCTGTGAGTTCCCGAGCATCTGCTCGGAGGTCGAGGCCATCTCCTCGGCAGTCTGAGCCAGTTCCTCAGATGACTGGGCGTTCTGCTGAATCACCTGATCCAACTGATGGAACGAGATGTTGATCTGCTCCGCACCGAGGCTCTGCTCATTGCACGCCGCGCTGATCTCCTGCACCAGTTCCGCGGTTCTCTGAATGTCCGGGACAATTTTGGAAAGCATGTCTCCGGCTCTTTCCGCAACTTCCACGCTGAAAACTGACAGCTTGCTGATCTCACCCGCAACCGTTTTGCACTGCTCGGATTTGTCAATCCGAACCGAGCGCGGGGTGAGGCCGACGGGGTTTACCGAATACTTACGTTTCGCACTCCAATTTCTGAATTAATACAGATAGTTATGATAACCAAGCAACTGACAAGACAAAACGGCCCGGTCTGCGTTCAAAAAACGGTTTCAGACCATAAAATCCGCTGTGTACAGGACAAAAAATTGTGGGTGGCAAGAAACCCGGCTTTTTTCCCAAACGGGCAGATTTCCAAACCGTCAGAAAAAGCCGGGTTTCCTTCCCCATTCACTTTTTTGTCCTGTACAAAGTAAAATCCGTTAGAATCAGCAATTTCTTTGTCCTGTGTACTCAGTCTTTTTGGATATAAGAAATGCTCTCTTGGATACAATGATACGCCTTTTCAAGCTGACGCCCAATGTAAATGGCATGATTGATATCTGAGATGGCACAGTCCTCAGACATCATATGCTGAATTTTCACAGGTTTTTCACTTCGATACTCACCTATTTCCTCGGAACCATGATGGTGTTTCACGACAATTTCGTTGCCTTCTGTCGCAATCAGAAAATGACCATTCGGATCTTGGCGTATCATATGAGTTCGTCCCACTTTGTCATATATGACCTTCACTTTGTCAAGATACTGAGGATCAAGGGTGATGGAGTGGGATATGACGGTTATTGAACCCAACTCCGTTCCGATATGCTTGCACATATATTCTTGTATGGCCATCAGACCATAGACATTCTCAAGCCACGCATTGGACGTGTTGTGGGTTCTGAAAGTCGAGGTCAGATGGAGGCAATTGTCAATCTTGCGGAAAAAAAGCGAGACCAGGCACGGCCGCTCCTCTCCCTCGATATCAGCGGCATTGTCCCAAGTGGTGACATAGCAGGCGCGATCATCAAGACGGTTCAGCATGTTGTCAGCGACAGCCTCCAAGCAATCCATCCCGAAGTAAGCTCTGATCCTATGGCCATAAGTGTAAGTCATGTCAGCGGGGAGTTTTGCGGACAACATCTCCTTCTGATAGTTGGAGAAAGCCTCCGGATCAAAGCCACATGCTCTTATGACGGACTCATCTTCAAATCGAGGGGTTTCAATGACGGCCTTCACGTTTTGCAGTTCTATCCGTTCTCCTTTTTCAATCAGGACTCTCCTCCCAAACCTGAACACCCGATGCACAAGATGATTCCACACGCTGGCAGGGGTTTCCCCCATAACGGTATGCGCCCTGGGATTGCTCGGATAAGTTTCCACCCGAACCTCTGGGATATCGACGAAGATTCTTTTTCCAGACCACTGCTTGGACCTGTAGTTTTTCAATCGTCTTGAAACTTCCCCAAGGGCTTTGGGGTCAGATTTTTCAACCCCTTCGATACGGACGATTTCTGGAATTTTGGAAAACATGTCCGGTGACACAAGACTGTCCATCACATAGTCTGTGCCTTTTACCCGAACTGTCCTCACCTCCCTTTTCTCGGAAGAGCACTTGTAAATCAAGTCGCTCTCTATTCGCTCGGTTCCGTTTGAAAAGAACTTTGACAAATAGCGGCAAGAGCCGCTCCTGTCATTGCCTAGGACAAGCAACGTGTCTATCTGGGGATTATGGAGCAGATTTCTCAGGAGGTATTTGAAGCCCTCTCCATACAGGTTGCCCATGACAGCCACCTTGGAAGTTTCAGGGTCAAGGTCAACCCCAGCTGTATTCAGCCGTTGGGCCACAAAATCTATTCTGGACCACAACGTCACGATTCCCAAGGTTGCACAGGGATTCACGATCCTTAATTTGTTCTCAAAAAATATCGGTTTGAAGCGCATGGCATGTTTGGATTCTGGGTCCTTGGTTCTGGGTTCTGGAGAGTTCAACGCAGTTTGCAGTTCCGCCTTCAGGCGGTGTGAGACCGCCTGAAGT
>JAOZRQ010000655.1 GCA_029940115.1 Desulfobacterales bacterium | reverse complement strand
CTTTCAGGAGGGATTCACGCGGCCGAATCGGACGCCTGCAAGGTGGTCCGTTTCTCTGATGTGGGCTGGACGGACATCACCTCGACCACTGCCCTGACCACCGTTGTCCTGAAGGGGCTCGGTTATGATGTGAAAACCCATGTGCTTGCGGTGCCGATCACGTTTGCGAGCATCAAGAACAAGGACATTGATGTCTTCTTGGGGCTCTGGATGCCGAGCATGGCTGCGGATGTCAAGCCATATACCGACAACGGATCCGTTGAGACCGTCCGGGCCAACCTCAACGGGGCAAAATACACTCTTGCGGTTCCCAAATATGTTTACGACGCAGGCGTGAAAAACTTCTCGGATATCGCCAAACACAAAGAGAAATTCGAGGGGAAGATTTACGGGATTGAGCCGGGAAATGATGGCAACCGCCTGATCCAGACCATGATTGACAAGAACGCGTTTGATCTTGGGAAATGGAAGATCGTCGAGTCAAGCGAACAGGGGATGCTCGGCCAAGTTCGTCGGGCCGTGCGCAAGAAGGAATGGATCGTGTTTCTCGGCTGGGAGCCCCATCCCATGAACACAAACTTTGAAATGGCCTATCTGCCCGGCGGGGATGACTACTTCGGCCCCGATCTGGGAGGCGCCACCGTCTATACCAATGCGCGCAAGGGCTATCTGAAGGAATGCCCGAATGTGGGACAACTCCTGAAGAATCTGGAATTCACCCTGACCATGGAGAACCAAGTGATGGGCATGATTCTCGATGAGGGCATGGATCCCGAAAAAGCCGCCCTCAAATGGCTGAAGAAGAACCCCCAGGTTCTGGACAACTGGCTAAAGGGCATCACCACTCGTGATGGCAAAGAGGGGCTGCCTGCGGTCAAGAGCTATCTGAAGTAAAGGCGACTCGCCAAAAAGCGACGCCTTGTTCCCGCGCTTCGCGTGGGAAAACAAAAAGCCACTCGCTCTTGTTCCCACGCGTTACTGCCATCAAAGTTAAAAGAGAGAAACCCGATTTCGCATCTGAGTGAATGGGGCGGTCCTCCTTCAAGGAGGTGGCGGGAGAAAAACTGGGTTTCTTTGACTTGAGGGCGGTGACACCTTGCGTGGGAACATAGAGTATTCGGTGAAACCCGTCGAGCTTCCTCATGCTCGTTCTTCCCCATGCTCGTTCGGTTTCCCCTCATGCTCGGTTTTCCCTCATGCTCGGTTTTCCCTCATGCTCGGTTTTCCCTCATGCTCGATTCGGATTGACAAATCCGAACCAGTCCAGCCGCCGGATTTGTCAATCCGGCACGAGCTTGTGCGCGCGAGCTTGTGGGAGATTGTCCAGCCGCGGAAGCTTGTGGGTATTTTCCTGAATACGCCGAAACATGCAAAAAACAGCGGCAACCGACAACGGGCAACCGACTACTGAAAACCGACAACTGACAGGAGAAAAATATGGAACTCACCCCCGACTTTTTGCTGAACAAAATCCCTGTGGGGAAATGGGTAAGGTTTGTCGTTGAATATCTGACGGACAATTTTGACGACCAATTCCGAATGTTTTCCGGCGCACTGGAATGGATCATCCAGCAGACGATCCATCTGTTGAGTATGATCGATCCGATGATTCTCATTCTCATCATCTGTGCGGCAAGTTATTTTGTCCATCGTGACTGGAAACTCGTGATCGGTGTGGGCATCGCAATGATCATGATCCTGAATCTGGGCTACTGGGAACAGACCATCGAGACGGTCGCACTGGTGATCTTCGCGACTGGGGTGTCGGTCATCGTCGGCATCCCCCTCGGGATCGCGGCGGCCCATCACCGATGGCTGTTCATGCTGATGCGCCCCATTCTGGACCTGATGCAGACCATCCCGACATTTGTCTATCTGATCCCGACCCTGATGCTCTTCGGGCTGGGCATGGTTCCGGGGCTGATCTCCACCGTCATCTTCGCCATTCCCGCACCCATCCGGCTCACCTATCTCGGGGTGACCAGTGTGCCGAGCCAGTTGATTGACGCGGGAAAGGCATTTGGCGCGTCCAAGATGCAGCTCCTCTGGAAAGTGGAACTCCCTCACGCGCTCCCCACGATCATGGCCGGCCTGACCCAATGCATCATGCTCTCCCTTTCCATGGTGGTGATCGCTGCCTTGGTGGGCGCGGACGGACTCGGCAAACCGGTGATCCGCGCACTCAATTCGGTGAACATCGCGCAGGGATTCGAAGCCGGCCTCGCGATCGTGCTGGTCGCAATCATACTGGACCGCCTTCTCAAACAGCCTGAACAGGCAAAGCAAGGCATGAAAGGATAAGATGATGACAACAGTAGTCAACTTCAACCATGTGGATGTGATCTTCGGCCCGGATCCCGCTGTCGCGATAGAGATGCTTGACAGTGGGACCACCCGGGAGCAAATCTTCAAACAGACCCAAAACTTGGTCGCGGTTCGGGACGCGTCTCTGGAGGTGGCCGAAGGGGAGATCTGTGTGCTCATGGGGCTTTCCGGTTCCGGGAAGTCCTCCCTGATCCGTTGCGTCAACGGCCTGAACAAAGTGAGTCGCGGGGAAGTTCTGGTCCGCCATGACGAGGAGATGATAGATGTCGCGTCCTGCGAATGGGACGCCCTGCACCAGTTGCGAACGGAGCGGATATCCATGGTATTTCAGCAGTTCGCACTGATGCCATGGCGAACGGTCCGCGACAACGTGGGATTCGGCCTTGAACTCGACGGCATGCCGAAAGAGGGTCTGAATCGCATTGTGAATGAAAAACTGGACCTGGTCCGCCTCTCCAAATGGGCCGACAAGTATCCGCGAGAGCTCTCCGGCGGCATGCAGCAACGGGTGGGGCTTGCCCGCGCCTTGGCAACGGATGCGGGAATCCTGCTGATGGATGAGCCGTTCTCCGCATTGGATCCACTCATCCGTGAGCATTTGCAGGACGAACTGATTCAGTTGCAGAACGACCTGAAAAAGACCATCATCTTCGTCAGCCACGATTTGGACGAGGCCCTCAAACTCGGGTCCCTCATCGCCATCATGGAGGCGGGGGAGATTGTGCAGATGGGCGCGCCCGAAGATATCGTCTCCAACCCGGTCAACGACTATGTGCGCCAGTTTGTCGCGTCCATGAACCCGCTCAAGGTGTTGAGTTGCGCGTCCCTGATGCGGCCGGTCTCCGATCTGAAGAGTGTGAACGGAGGGGATTTCAAGGCGCTCGACCCTGACAGGAAGTGTCTGTGCAAAATGGATTCAAAAGGCCGGCCAGCCCGGGTGACCTGTTCCGGCACAGAGGTTTCGCTCGTCCCCTTTGATGACGACCTGGATATGAAAACCCTGCCCCAAAATATGCTGGTCACCGCGGAACTTGAAACCCCCATGCGGACCGCGGTGGAGATCAATCATGTGTTCGGCCTGCCCATGCCAGTCATGGATCAGGTGGGACGGCTCATCGGTGTCGTGGGCACGCCGGAAATCTTCAGCGGGATCCTGCGGGACGGAGAATGATGGCCGGAA
>JAOZRQ010000654.1 GCA_029940115.1 Desulfobacterales bacterium | reverse complement strand
TGAAAATCGCAATGATTCCTGCCCGTATGGGCAGCCAGAGGCTCAGAAAGAAGAACCTTCGTCTGCTCGGGGGAATCCCCCTGATCACCCGGGCCATCCGTAAATGCGCACAGACCGGCATATTTGACGAAATCTGGGTCAACTCCGAGCATCCTGACTTCGGAAAGATCGCCCGGGAGGAAGGGGTTCGGTTCCATCATCGTCCCGAGGCGCTCGGGAGCGACACCGCGACCAGCGAGCAGTATGTGCATGAATTTCTGAAAAAACACCCCTGCGACCATCTGTTCCAGGTCCATTCCATCGCCCCGCTCCTGACCGCGGACCAGATCACCGGCTTTGTCCGGCATATGATTGAAAGTGACAGCGACGTCCTGCTCAGTGCCGTGCATGAGCAGATTGAGTGCGCCATGAGGGGCCGGCCCGTCAACTTCTCGTTTGAGACCAAGACCAATTCCCAGGAGCTGGAGCCGATCCAGCGGATCACCTGGAGCATCACCGGATGGCGGTCCCGGACATACATCCGGGCTTATGAGTCAGGGGAATGCGCCACCTACGCGGGCAAGGTGGAAATATTTCCCGTTGACAGACTGGCCGGTCACATTATAAAGACAGAGGCGGACCTGGTGATTGCCGAGGCCCTGCTGAAAGTCAGGGAAAAACAGACTGAGAATGGAGCCGGAGTCTGATACACAGATATTCGTTGAACTCCGACGCCTTTACTCTCATTCGGACTGACAAATCCGAAATGCCGTCCCGCCGGATTTGTCAATCCGGATGGAGCGGGCATGGGATCGGATATTTACCGAATATATACAGGAGAAATCATGGCGGACAACACAGCCGGGAAACACACCATAACCCATGACCAGAACTTCAAAAACCTGATTCTGGACTACCCGCGCCAATCTCTGGAATTCTTCGCAACCGAAGAAGCCGGGGACATGACGCCGGAGGTCCGCATCACGCCGGTCAGGCAGGAGCAGACAAAGGAGCGCCTCGGAGATCATTTCCACGAGCTGGACACGCCGTTACTGGTCGAATGGCCCGACGGGAAACGCAAGGCCATCCTTTTCGCCTTGGAAGAGGAGACCGAGCCGGGCAAATTCTCAATCCACCGGACCGCACATTATTGCCTGCATCTCGCGGAGATGTTCAAGACAGACAGGGTTGTGCCGGCAGTTATCTTCCTCCGTCCGGGAAATTATCCCTCATCGCTCACTCTGGGCGGAGATAATAAGACCTATCTCTGGTTCAGATATATCATAAGTGATCTCGGAAGGATCCCGGCAGAGAATCATATGGAAAGCGGCAACATCGTCGCGCGGCTGAACCTGCCCAACATGGCCTTCCCTCCGGAACAGAAGATTGCTGTCTATGCCAGCGCGCAGGAGGGGCTGGTCAGTCTTGAACAGGATATCAACAAACGACTCAAATACACAGAATTCATTGATCTGTACGCGGGACTTGACGATGCGGAGTTCGTCCGCTACCGGGAGGAATATCTGCCGGAAAGTTCGCAAAAGGAGGAAATCATGGGACTCATCGAATTCGGAAGGAAAGAAGGAAGGAAAGAAGGAGAGAAAAAAGGTGAGAAAAAAGGTGAGATTCTGATGTTCTGCAAGTTGCTGACACGCCGTTTCGGAACCGTTCCCGGATGGGCCGAGGACCGTCTGAAAAAGGCGGAAGACAAGGACCTGGAAACATGGACTGACCGCATCCTCGATGCGGGATCGCTGGAGGAGGTGTTCGGGCAGGCCTCCTGACACGCGCGAAAGCCGAAATCTCCGAGATAACTCCACTAGGGGGAGGTAAGCGGATTGCCAACTCTCTGTTTTTTTATCCTAATCCCGAAAGGAGTGACAACGAATGAACTATTTCACAAACTATGTGGAGACGGTGGCCTCGTCTCTCAGAAACATGGCCGTCACAGACCGCTCGGAAACCCCGCTCACCCAGGAGGAGGGACTTGCCCGCTGGTGTGACCTGACCAGAGAGATGCAGCAGGCGGATCGGACCATGTATTTTACAGGCAACGGGGCCAGCGCGGCCATGTCGGGCCACATGTCCGCGGACGCGTCCAAAAACGGCGGCATCCGGAGCCAGGCCTTCAACGAGATATCCCTGATGACCGCGGTGAGCAATGATATTGCTTATGACCGCTGCTTTGCCGAACCCCTGAAACGGTTTGCCAGGGCCGGAGACATACTGGTGACCATCAGCAGCTCCGGCAATTCCCCCAACATCATCCGGGCCATTGAGACAGCCCGGGAATGCGATGTGCAGGTCATCACCCTCTCCGGCATGAAACCGGAGAACCGCTCCAAGGCCATGGGTGACCTGAATTTTTACATCCCGGCCCACACTTACGGCATTGTGGAAGTGGCCCATCAGGCCGTGCTGCATTGCTGGCTGGACCGATTCATGGAGGAAATCTGAGACAATGGAAAGAGCTGATTCGGTGTTTTCAGAAAAAGCCGATGAGAATCTGAACGCCGCGATACTCTGTTTTAAAAAGGAATATTACAATTCCTGTGTCAACAGGGCATACTATGCGATGTTTCAAATTGCCGCGGCCATTCTCTTCAAGTCGGGACACAGACCCAAATCAAAAAAGATCGGCCATGATTGGGTACAGGCCGAGTTCACCAGGTTATTTGTCCGGAGAAGGAAGCAATTTCCGCATCTGAAAAACTTTCTCAATGAAGTTCAGAAGCTGAGAGACACTGCCGATTATTCGTTTGAAAAGATCAGTAAGAAGAAGGCAAGACGTGTCTTGGAAAAGGCGAAAACTTTCGTGGGGCAGGTTTCCGAGGAGGTGACAGATGACGCTTAATCATGTACAGGAAAGACTGATTGACGAACTGATGGCCTATGCAAAAATAAAATATCCCGAGACGGAGTTGCAGGCCATAACTGAAAGCCCGGAAAATCCGAACCGTATATGGGTCATTGTGAAAGGGCTTGATTGGAATGATGACGACAGGGTGATGGATTTTGCCGAATACGTCTCTGACAAGGAGACAGACATACTGGTTGACTACGGCTATCCCATCAGCCTGATGCCCATTTCAATGCCCGAATATGAGGAGAACAGATGACTTGCCGGATTGCAATAGGAACATCCTCTTTCGCCTCCGCGGACAGGATGCCGTTAGACATATTGGCGCAGGCCGGGGCCGAAATCATACCCAACCCTTATGGCCGCCGTCTGGACGAAGATGAGGTCATTGCCCATCTGAAAGACGCTGACGGCCTGCTTGCAGGGCTGGAGCCATTGACCAGAAAAGTCATGCAATCAGCTCCCAAGCTCAGGGCCATTGCCCGGGTCGGGATCGGCATGGACAACGTGGATGTCCAAGGGGCCAGGGACTTGGGTGTCCGCGTCTCAAACACGCCTGACGGTCCCACCCAGGCCGTTGCGGAGATGTGTCTGGCCGCTCTCTTATCCCTGTCACGTCAGCTGATACCTTTTAACAGAGAGCTGCATGGGGGAATCTGGAAAAAAC
>JAOZRQ010000151.1 GCA_029940115.1 Desulfobacterales bacterium | reverse complement strand
TTCCCCTCCGTGATCCCCGCGATCAGCGGCACGGTCTCCTCCGACACCGGGACATCCTCCAGATGGGAATATTTCAGGATCATCTCCACCGCCTCGTCTTCGGGGATGTTTTCAAGGTAATGGAACTGAAACCTCCCGGGAAGCATCCGGAGCAGGTCACGGGCCAGCCACCCCACCCAGCTGCCAGCCACCAGCAGGGGGGCATTCTTATACTCGGCTGTGCCCAAATAGCTGCCGGCAAGATTGTCCGCCTGCCGTTTTTTCTCTCTGTCCCAGAAAATGAAACGGTTGAGAAACTGGAACTCGTCAATGATCTGGACAACACGCTCGTCAGCGTGCTCGGCAACCATGCGGGGAGCGTCTCTTACGAGATTCCACAGATTGTCAACACGGCCGCTTTCCACTGATGCCTGAACATCTTCGGTCAAGTCTGACAGATAGGCAAGTTTCTCCTTTTTCGCCGCTTTCGCGGCCCGGGCGAGATTATCTTTGGAATAGCTCAGATATTCCTGTTTTCGGGTTTTGAAGGCGAGATACTGGCAGACAAATGTGAGAAAAAACTCCACGCTGAAATCAGCCGCCCACTGATCTGTCTCCCTGATCTCAGTATAGAAGGGAATGATTCCGTCATTTTTTTGGAAAATGATATTGTACAGTCGTTGCAACAGGGCGGTCTTCCCGGTTTTTCTCCGAGAGAGAATCGCCGTGCTTTGCGAGATTTTCCGTTTTGTCCGCTCAGTCCATCTCAGAAAATACGCCAGTTCCTTTTTCCTGCCGGTGAACAGACCGGGATTGCCTATCCTTTCTTCAAGCCAAGTTTTCATTGTTTCCCTCTATCATGGTATCCTGCGGATGGCTCTACGAAGGCCGATGAAATGGGCGTCATAACTTTGTTTATTTTTCATTATGGTGGATACCATTTCCCACATGATGGCACAAAGTGCCATGGTCAGCTCCTCTCATTCAGTCCCCTGTCTCAACGAACATCGGCGTCACCCGGACTCCTCATGCACATACCGCACCCCGATATGCCGGCCTATCACGTCAAACATCTCCGAATCCTTAAACGGCTTGTGCATAAAATCATCGCAGCCAGCAGACAGCACGGTTCTCACTGTGACCTCTTTTTTTGTCAAGGGTTGAAAGGGTGCGACAGGCAACCATTCAGACATGTTGACAGATTATGTCTGCGATGTCAAGGGCACATTACCTAAAATTGCAATTGCATTCATGGCTTGAATTTTGGAACAGATTCATATATGATGTCTCTGATTGGTTTGCAACTGTGTACAAGACAAAAAGTCGGGAACGGGCAGGAAACCCGGCTTTTTCCCAAAAGGGCCGACTTCCCAACTGCAAAAAAAAGCCGGGTTTCTTTTCTCGGTCACCTTTTTTGTCCTGTACAGGGTTTACAGAGCAAAAAATTAGGCCCCACAACCCAAACTCAATAGCTGGTTTCGCGTTCAGGATTGGATGATCAGGCTTCGATGATGCGGCCCTGTGTCGGCGAGTTTCTTTCAGGCAAAATGAAGGACGCCAAAAAGGAGGTGAAAATGGAAAATTTGAAAATCAAACCCACAAAACGTACCCCTGAGATCATGTTTGACTGCGAGAGCAATCTCCTTGAAATCAGAGGCCATTCCTACCCGGCAGACATTTCAGGCTATTACACGCCAGTCTTTTCCTGGCTCAGAGCGTATCTGGAGCAGTTGAAGGATCAGGAATGCACGGTTAATATCGAGCTCACCTACTTCAACAGCAGCTCTTCAAAAATATTGTTTGATCTGTTTGCCATGCTGGAAGAGGCCGTGAGCGATGGCAAACGGATCTCCGCAAATTGGATTTACGATGAGGAGGATGAGGACACGCTTGAAGATGGGGAAGATTTTCAGGAAGATATGGAATTGCTGACATTCAATTTGGTTGAAAAAGGTAAAAGTGAGAATTGAAAATCGGCAAAGGAAACTGAGTTTTTCCAAAAACTTGGTTTCTCTGGGGCAAAATCAGCAAGTTGGATGGACTTCCAGAGGAGGCATGAAATGAAAGAGAATCTGGCTATCGGGAGAATGAAACTTTTGGCAATGACGGGAGCAACAGCGATAGGTCTCGCGGGTCTTTTCTCCGCCGCGTTCTTTGCGGGGAATGAGGCTCACGCGGAAGATAAGCCGCCGGCTCCCTACCACATCGGGGTTGCCCTGCCGCTGACCGGTGCAGGGACCCTTTACAGCAAAGACGGGATTGACGCCATCCGACTGGCGGTTGAGGAGGTCAACGCGACTGGCGACCTTTTGGGGAAGCATCCTGTCAGGATGTTCATCGGAGATACCCGGACAACGCCGGATGCGGCGGTGCGCGAGACCACAGCGATGATTCTGCGCGACCAAATCCGGTGCGTTCTGGGGACCTATTCCAGTGCATGCGCCATGGCCATCAAGCCGGTGGCCAAAAAACATAAGGTTCTCCACATTGCGGCCATCAGCAATTCGGAAAACATCACAAAGACCGATTACAGCCCATACACATTCTCTGTGGTTCCGAACAGCTACATGCAGGCCAAAGCGGTGGCCCTCGGCGTGGCACGGCTGGCTGGGGAGAAAGGCTGGAAAACGTATGTCACCATTGCCTCGGACTATGAATGGGGGAGATCCACCCAGACGAATTTTGTCCATCAATTAGGCAAGGCCGCGCCTGAACTCAGCTTGAAAAAGGATCTCTGGCCGCGCCTTGGGGAGACCCGATTCGCGCCCTATATCGCGAAGATGATCTCCCTGAAGCCCGATTTTGTTTACGCGTCCTTGGCCTCGCGGGACAACATCGTCTGGATGGGCACAGCCAAGACATACCATTTTTATGACCAATTTCCCTGCCCTGGATCGCTGATCAGTGTGACCGAACTGATCACTCAGGCGGAAACCATCCCCCGAGGGATCATTGGACTTTGCCGGGCCCCGTTCCTCGCCCATATGGACATTCCCCTGATGAGGCGATTTGTGGAGAAGTTCCGGGCCATGTACCACCGATATCCGAGCGACTGGGCCGTGATGAGTTACGACGCGATCCATGCCCTGAAACAAGGGATCAGGAAAGCCGGAACCATTGACACGGAGAAGGTGAAGGATGCGATGAAGGGGATGACGGTGGATACGACCCGGGGCAGACTCTTTTTCCGCGACATTGACAACCAGATCAGTTGCTCCTCCTATATCGGCGTGGTGGCTGACGACCCTGCCTACCCTTTCCCTGTTTACAAGGAACTGGTGGAGATCAAGGGGCCTGATTCTTGGCGCAGTGAGCAGGAAATCTTGTCGGAAAGGAAATAGCTGTAAGCTTACAGCTTATGAAACTCAACATCAAAGCAAGGATATTTCTGAACGGCATTCTGTCGGTGGTGATCTCCATCATGCTGGTGACGATCATCGTCTCCCTGTTTCTGTGGGATCGAAGTGAGAAGCAGGCGCGGCAGCAGATCCGCCACGCGCTTCGGGTGATTGAACTCCAGGTTCGGGAAGTGGCGGATGATCTGAGGGAAATTGCCGTCAAGATCGGCGATCAGCAGGAATATGCGAACCGGTTACGCTTTATCCAAGATAATGAGAACAATCAGGCATTGGTCCACATGATGGATGGAGAGCGGCGGGAGCTGACGGTCTCTCTGTATGAGGTGGCGATGACCAGTGGCATCCCCCTGCTGGTTCTCCACGACATCAACGGGAACTGGATGTGCGCGGTCAAACTGAAGGCGCACCAAGCGCGGCTGATCTATCGGGGTGCCCTGTTGGCTCAGGAGGCGATGGTTCCCCTTGGCGGTTCCCCCCGGACCGAGCAATGGCATGAAACATCAGATACCCGCCATCTGCTGTTTGAACGCGCCCATCCCCCGCTGTTGCCGTCAGGGCCGGTGACGAGCATGACGGTTCGTGAGAATCGTCTCTCGCTGACCGTCTCGTCTCCGCTTCAGGCCCAAGTTCTCGATCCCGAAACCCTGAGGGAGAAACGGGTTCAGAATGGTCTGATACAGATATCCCGACCTCTGGACGAATCATTTGTCGGGAATGTTTGCGACCTGACCGGCACCGAGATAAACCTTTTCATCGGGACGACACTCAGCGTGGGAAGTTTAGCGTCATACCCGTCCCTGCATCTGGATAAACAGGAGACCGAACAACTGGGAACAAATGGCCTTCATCCGCCCGAACATTTGGCACCCGGCCTCATCCATTCGGATCAAACCGTGTATAGAACGCTCCGCATGGCTGAAGGGGCATTTTTTGAAGGCATCGTCCCCATTTTCACAGAGGATCACGCGCTCGGCGCCTTCAGTGTGCTTCTCTCCCAAGAGGAGACACGAACTGCCCAATGGCGCATGATCCGCTCACTTTTCATTGTGGCGATGATATGCATCCTCATCATCACCCCCCTCACATGGTTTCTGGCAATCAAGGAGATCATTGAGCGGGAACGGATGCAGAAGGAGCTGGCGAGGCATCGCGATCATCTGGAGGAACTGGTGGAAGAACGTACCGCGGCCCTTGCCATGGCCAACGATCAGCTCGACCAGAAGAATATGCGCCTGAATGAGACGCTGGAAGAGGTTGAGGAAGTCAACAAAGAGATCACGGAGAGCATCCAGTACGCCAGAACCATCCAGCGATCCCTGCTCACGAATCCGGCTCAGGTCAAGACCTATCTGCCTGACAGTTTTTTCATCTGGATGCCCTGCGAGATCGTGAGCGGAGACATCATTCATGCGGACCAGTTTGAAGACGGCGTTATGCTTTCCGTGATTGACTGTACTGGGCACGGTGTTCCCGGGGGGTTCATGACCATGCTCGCGTTTTCCGCGATGAGACGGATCACAAGAACGGAAAAATGTCACGATCCCGCGGAAATCTTGAGGCGGCTGAATCATACCATCAAAACGACGCTTCATCAGAACAGCGAGTATGCGCGGTCTGACGACGGCATGGATGTTGCCATCTGTTTTGTCAAAACAAGCCAGGAGTCAGGGGTCAGAGGCGAGGAGCGAGGGGTCAGAGGCGAGGAGTCAGGGGTCAGAGGCGAGGAGCGAGGGGTCAGAGGCCAAGAGTCAGGGGTCAGCGGTCAGGGGGAGAATGGCCAACAGACAACAGGCAACAAGCAACCCTCAACAAGCAACCCTCAACTCATCTTTGCCGGAGCCAACATGCCGCTGACTTGCATTCATCATGACGAATTGAAAGTCATCAAAGGGGACAGACAGAGCATCGGGTATAAAAATTCCGATTTGAATTTCCAATTCACCACCCATGCCATTCCCATTGAGAAGGGAATGGCCTTCTACATGTACAGCGACGGCTTTACGGACCAATTGGGTGGAGAGAAGGGGTTGCGTTTCGGAATCAAGCGTTTCAAAAATCTCCTGAGGGAAAATGCGGGACTCCCTTTTGAAACGCAACGGGACATGTTGATTCAGGCCTTTGAGGCGTACAAAGGTGAGAATCAAAGGCAGGATGATGTGACGGTGGTGGGGTTTGGGTTTTGAAGCTCAACCGGAAAGCGGGGCCTCCCCAAAAAGCGTTATAATTGCAACCTGTCTGACTTTGAAAGTCAAGTCAGGCCAACGTAGCCTTCACACCCGGAGGAACCCCTTTCCGGGAGGGATTCGGCTCAAAGGCCGCCTTCAACGCTTTCCCCAGATGGCTGAAGATCATCTGCCAGCCTTTATCGGGGTCTATCCGGTCTTTTATATGAACCATGATGCTGCAATTCAGCCCCCCGGACAGACCGTCAAGAAAGTCATCCAAGTCTTCGGAAAAGAGATCATCACAAACGGTTTGCCCGATGATGAACCGCTTTCTCAGTTCATCAAAGGATTCATGGAACGGTACGAGTTTCCAAACCTTTCGCCCTTCCACGCTGAGGCCCACACGGATCGGCTGATGGCTCAGGTCATCCGCCGTGGTCAGACTGCTTCCGGCCGCATTTGCCCCATACTGATCCATTCGCAACAGAAGCATCTCCTTCAACGCTCTTCCCAACACCAGCGCGGTGTCTTCCAACACCACATGGCTGGAACTCAGCACGGTCGCCTCATAATCAACATGCAGCGTCAGTCCCGCGGCCTTTGCAAACCGATCCAACAACGCGGGGAGACCGCCCACAGTCACTGCTGGCGACACATGAAACCGATAGTTTCCTGGCTCCTGCTTGGAGAAGTCTGTGAAGACACAGACGTTGCTCTCCGCAGTCTTTCTTGTCACTTGGGCAAACTCGCAGGAGCGGGCATTGACCCGGATATCCCCTTGGGAGACCGTTCCCTGATGAAAGCCGTCAGGGACAGGCTTTTCAAGTCGGCATTCTGAAAATTCCTGGGGGATGGCTCTATGGGTGAACATCTGGTTCAGCGCGATCCCAATGGATCGGAAAACCCCTTCCCAGGTATGATGCGGGTCTTCGAGGCTGCAAACCGTGACACGAATCCTTGCCCCCACTCCTTGGGACAAGCCCTGAATCAGATCCATCAGCGGCTCGCCTGAATGAAGCTGCTCGCATCGGAGGGAGAGAAACCAATCCAAGTCAATATGTTTCACCGAATCCATCACCACATTCGGCTCATTGGACCGTTCAATGAGGACTTCGGCGCTGCCGTCGTCAATCATGCCAAGGGCCACGCCTGAATCTTGCAGCGTGTCATACTCGCTGATCCGGCTGCCGATTCTGGTTCCGAGCAGGAACCAGTCATCGTTGTTCCAGCGCAGGTGAATCTCACAGCCCATCCGCCAAGCAACATGCTCAACCATATGGCTGACAAATTCATTCGGCGTGAGGATATGCTTGTTCGTCACCTTTCCGAATTGCAGTTCCACGCGGTTCGGATGGAATGCGGCATAAACCCGGTCCGTCCATGGGGAACGGGCAAGGGGTTCAAAGTCCTCGCTGCCGATGGCCACACCGATGGTAAAGCACCCAGCCTGATGCCCGGCCTCCGCGCCGACCATCGAATCCTCCACGACAACACACGTCTCGGGTGTCACCCCCAACGTCTCCGCTGCAAGAAGATAGGTGTCCGGGGCCGGCTTTTTTCTCAGGTCACGAACATCATTTCCGATGACGAGATCGAACGCATCAAGGATGCCTGCTTGGGAGAGGAGTTTCCTGACATCTTCGGTCGGATTGTTCGACACGACCGCAAGTTTCAGAGGAAGATTCCGGGCATTTTCCAGAATCTCAGGTATGCCCGGATTGACCTCGAAAACAGAATCGTTTCTGATCTGATTGTAAGTCTCCAAGATTCGCTCAAACTCGCCTTCTGTCCCTGAAATGCCATATTCACTCTTTGCAAATTCAAAGATCAGACGCCAAAATTCAGGGGGATGGTGTGCAAAGATTGAGCGGATGAACACCTTTGTCAGCGTGACATGCTCTCCGAAATGCTGGCCGAGCAGTTGATTGCAGAGCGTCAGGTCTAGGCTCAACGTATCCAACAACACCCCGTCCATGTCCCAAAGGATCGCTTCTGTGCCTTCGGGGATGTACAATCGTTCAGCAATTAGCATCATGTTTTTCGTCTCCGAGGGTTCTGTGGAGTTTAAGAAAAAACCAGTTTGTAGTTCCGCCTTTAGGCGGTGTCGCACCGCCTGAAGGCGGAACTACAAACTGGGGGTTTGTGGTGAACTACAGGGATTACGCATCACGCATCCTTGAACACAGGGATCCGGTAATTCCCGCCGTATGCGTGAAAGATGCCGTTGATCCCGTCATGGTCGGAGAAATAGATGTCGGCCCTCTCCCTCACATAGTCGAGAACCTCACCGGTGAACCCGCCGGTGGAGACGAGCCACATCCGCACCTCCGGGACGGAGCGTCCGGCATCCCGCTCCGACTGTCTCAGTATCTCGGCCGCCTCCTCCAGCCGCCTCACCGGTGTCATGCCCATGGGGGCCTTGGTGTACTTGCACTCGCAGATCCAGCACTGGTTCCCCCGCTGTTCGTCACCATAAACGTCAATTTGGCGCTGTCGGGTGGCGGCCCCCTTGACATGCTTCGTGTCAACATACCGGAAGAGCGGCACCTCCACCTCGCCGGCCCTTCCGAAGATCCTTCCATCGAGCGTCTCATGGTTGAACTTCATCATCGTCACCTGCACCACGATCTCCAAGAACCGCCCCTTCAGCGTGTTGAACAGGTTCCGCTCGCCCAGATCCACCTCGTCAACCCCCTCCAGGTCCTTCTCATACACGAACTTGATGAAGCGCATCAGGCAGATGTCGTTGAACGTGTAATACCTGGCCGCGCTGCGATAGACCAAGTCCGCCAAGTAGAGGCGCTCGATTTTTTCCTCCACCGCCTTCTTCGGGACCTTCAACTTTTCGGCGATCTCCCCGACCTCCACCGCCCGGTTGTTGTACTTCGTGAAGTGGTAGATGATCTTTTTGCCGAGCGGCTCGTCACTGTCCGCGTTGATGTGCTTCCGGTTGTCCTGGAAGTGGGTCTGCCAGAATCCGTAGATCTTCCCCCGCTCGATCTCGTACCGGACCACCCGGTCAATCGCCTCCGGCCCGTCAAATTTCTTGCCCTCGCACTCCGACACGCTCAGGCAGTAGAGGTAGTAGGGATGGCCCCCCACCTGCGCGCTGGCATGCAACGCATTCTCCGGCGTGATCGCCGCGTCGGAGGCGTACAGTCTCAGCAGGGTCCGCAACAATGTCGCACCGTCGGGGATTGAGAGGGGCCTCATGTACTTGAATCCGAAGCGTCCGCCCAGCGCACCCCCCATCACCGTTCTAAAGATCAGCGTCACGGCCGAGCCGGACACCAGCATGGGGGCCTTGCGGCTCTGGGCCTGACGGTCGTAGGTGGCGGGCAGGTTGATGCCCACCACCGTGTCGGGCTCCCGGAGGCGTCTCTCCCTGATCCGCTCCAACGACTGCTCATCCACTTGGTGGACGTAGAACCGCATGTCCTGGAACTCGTCAATGATCACCGCCACCCGGGTCCCGGAATACGAGGCCAGCCGTTCCGGGACCCTGATGAAGCCGTCCCACTGGTTCCTGATGTCATTATATCGCTTGTCCTGATAGCGTCCGAGAAAGCCCTCGGCAAATTCCTTGGCCAGCAGGACCGCCTTGTGGTTCGACGGATAGTCGAACAGCTGTTCCAACTTCACGCTGTCATCTCCGTAGAGCGCGGGTTCCTGATGGCAGTACGCGATGTACTGTCGGAAGAAGGTCGTCGCATATTCCAGCAGAAAGTCCCTCAACGTGGTCTCCTCCCGTCTCATCTGGAAGTAGAACGGGGCCACCCGGTACTCCGGCTTGAAGAACACGGTGTTCACCAGCCGGTCGAGCAGGACGGTCTTCCCCATCCGCCGCGGCGAGATGATCGCCGTGCTCCATGAGCCCATCCGCTGGATGTTTTTTACCCATTGATCCAACTCACGCAGGATCTCCACCCGGTCGGTGAACTCCTCCCACGCCACCATCTCCTCGACGGGCAGTATCTTCTCATCATCCATGGTCATCCTCTCTTTTCTGGGGTTATGGGTTCTGGGCCGCGGCAAGGTCAGTCTTGAAGAATTCAAATCCCGCCGCGTATTAACATGCCTGGTTCTAACGGTTTTTGTGGTTTCCGACATGATCCGCAGATGAACGCGGATGAACGCAGACAGACGCCCACGGCCTGTGCGGCCGGCCAGGGTGCGGGAGCATCGGCGTCCATCCGCGTTCATCCGCTGTTTGCAGGGATCACAGCCGTCTGAAATCTTATGCAACCACAAAATCCGTTAGAATCAGTAACATGCTATCCAAGGAAACGGTGAGGTTCGGTCAGGGTCCCTAGTGTAAACCCATGGGACCCCCAAATGATCAGCCGCGGCAAGTTGAACTTTGTCTGCGGAAACGAATTTGACATCGTACTTTCTTGAACGGTTGATAAAACAGGCGACCGTCAGAATCTGATGATCGGTCATGTTGGCAACAACAGTGATCTTGCCAGCAGGCAATTTGCAAAGGTTGGCAGGCAGGGAACACTGATGCGCCATGAAGCTGAACATTTCAAAAGACGGCAGAAACGGAAGGAATCGTTTTCCGTGGATATGTTGGACCGATGCGCTTCTCTTCCGATGGGTGTAAAGGATCGAGACCAGAAGACGACGTTTGCTGATTTTTTTCCTTATTTGCCCAGAATTATAACCCAAGTTTCGCTCCTTCCATATTTCAGGATGAAAATAACTTGTGATTTCAGCCAACGTAATCGGATGATAAAAATACTGCCCATCCGGATCCAGGATTCCGAGCAGCTCCTTGTGGCGTACAGTACGCTGAAACGCTAAATCAAGCAGGCCGCTGGTGTCAAAGACATATACGGGGTAATCTCTATTCAACTTCATAGGTGTCAAAATCCTCCGGTTCCATATCTCTGAAAGCAATCAGCGCCTGTTGCGCGCTCTGCTTTTCAAAGAGTTCACGGATGCGCTCAAACTGCCCTTCATACCGTTTGAGAAGGTTCGGGAGCAGATCCTGCTCCGAGGCCAACTGGTCTTTGGAGAGATACGCCGTGGGATGCACAAAAGGATCCCTGCGTTGCTGCTGCAAGAATCTGTCCGGCAATTCCCGGCCCGTCAGATAAATGATCGGCAACAGAAGTCCGAAGGGATGGGTTTCCCGAAGCCATCCGCACAGATCATATCCCTTCTGATCCTGCTCACCAGCACCTCCGAAATCATGATCCAGCAGAACAACCATCGGCTCCTCAGTTCCCTCAAGCCCCTCACGGGCATCCTTTAAAGAATAAAAGACCTCAACCTCATGTTCCTTTCGGGTCAGTGACCTCCTCAACCTTTCTGTCAAGGATTCCTCATCGTCTATAACGACCACCTTCATTGTCATACCTCCTTTCATGATTTTCTCGATGCCGGGCAGCCGGAAACTGAAGCCAGAACTCAGCCCCTGGATTGACATCTCTCATGCCGACTTTTCCGCCGCAAGATTCTGCCACGGATTGTACCAGACTAAGGCCCAGTCCAAGCCCCCTTCCCCCCTGTTTTGTGGTGAAGCCCCGCTCAAAGATCCTTTTCCTGATTTTGGGCGGAATACCTGGCCCTTCATCTCTGACATAAATGAGAACCGACCCATGGGGAAATGTTTGCGAGTCCTCAGATGGGCTGTGAATTCCCCTTATGATGACGTGACGCCGGTCAGGCGGGATCGAAGGATCATTGCTCGCCTCTATGGCATTGTGAACCAAGTTTCTGATGGCCATCCGGAACAGAAACGGATCGCCTTTGACGGACAAGACGCGGTTGAATTGGTTGTCATCCGAAAGCTGAATGTCCAGTTTCACCTTTGCCTTGTCAGCACGTCGCCTGAGAACTTTCTCCACATCATCAACAATGTCACGGACCCGAATCGTCTCCTCCGAACGGCTTCTCTGGGTCAGTGCCTTGTAGGCCCCTATTCGCTCACCCAAATCTTGCACTGCCAAGCGCAGACTGTCCAAAGATTCTCGAAGACCTTCCACATCTCCTTTGTCAAGGCAATATATTGCATCTGAGGCATCTATGCCAATGTTGGCCACCGGCTGGTTCAGCTCATGGATGACGTCCTCAAAAAGCGTTGCCAGTTCTTTCCACTGCTCTGCGTTTTGAGATATGGGTAAACATTCGTCACCTTCAAGATATTTTACTTTTTCATAAATCATAAACATTGTTAATTGAACCTATAGTGAAAGAAACCCGGCTTTTTTTCTGTCTGATTGTTGCGGGTTGATGGTCAAATTTCAAGAACTGCAAGGATGGCTCCTATAGAAGATCAGGGCGATCTGAAGCGATGACGATCAGGTGGTCATCGTCACCGCTTTTATAATCGTTTGCCGGATTTGTGATCAGATTCTTGCCGGCCTTGTCTTCAATTCCGATGCAGAGGAGGTTGCGCTCTCTTTTCAATTCGCACATCACCTCAAGAAAAGGCCGGCCCCTCAGATGGGGCGGCACCTTCATCTTGTAAAGCTCATTTCCGTATCGGTTGCTGACCAGCTCACTGATGACGCGACTCATGCCATGGTCAAGGGCCGCCTGAACCAGCAGGTTCGTCCCGAGCTCTCCCACAACAATGATCTCATCGGCCCCTGCCATCTGACAATGCTCCACATTCTTCGGGTCCATCAGCTCCACGCAGGTATAGACTTGAGGCTGGACATTCTTTATGGCCAAGGTGTTCAGGATGGTCTTTGCATCCCGTGCATACACGTCCAGAGAGTCATCAGAAAGCACGATGACCCCCCGGGCCTCTGGCAGATTCGCCTTTTGCAAGCTCGTTGTCCGGACCTCCCCGCGTATGAAATGGAGTTTCGGGTCATCCAGCGGCTTTTCAGGCAGATCTGCAATGATCACAAAGGGAACATCTTCGCTTATGGAATCCGCACGAAGTTCCTCAATGACCTCGTCTCCCCTGAAATTCCAGCCGCATATGATGAAATGATCGGTCATGCGGGTTGATTTCATGCCTTTGTTCTCCAAAAGTCTCTCTTCAATGAACAGGGTTGCAATGCTGGCGGTCAGGACACCGATGCCGAGGATCATCACCGCCATTCCCACGATTCTGCCCCCTGAGGTTTCCGGAGAGATGTCACCATATCCCACCGTTGTCAGAGTGACAACGGACCACCATACCGCATCAGAAAAAGGGATATCTTTTTCAAAACAGACAAAGCCGAGACTCCCCAAAAGAATGACAGAGACGAGGATGATCAGCACTCTGACCAATTTCTCCCGGCGAATCAGGGCGATCATTTTTTTCAGAAGGATACATAGGTTTATCTCAGAAACGTGATGCGTGAAACGTGACTCGTGAGGCGTGAAACGTGAGGCGTGAAACGTGATGCGTCACGCATCACGCCTCACGCCTTTATATCTCAGATGCTCCTTTTTTTCAAGTCCATTTTTTAATTTGGGAGCCATGACAAATCCGAACCGCCTTTCGGATTTTGTCGGCCATAATCTTTGATTGGACCACATGGATCGGCTTGGGTTGGCAAGTCCAAGCCATATCCCTGCCGGATTTGGCAATCGGAAGGAGTGACTGGCCGAAACGAAGATCAAGGCCGATTCGCCAATGGGGAAGTTATTTGGGGCATCTTTCATTTTGCCTGAAAGGTGGTTCAGTTTGTAGTTCCGCCTTCAGGCGGTCTCGC
>JAOZRQ010000653.1 GCA_029940115.1 Desulfobacterales bacterium | reverse complement strand
GCCTGAAGGCGGAACTGCAAACTGAAATGCAAACCCACAAATGAAGGATGCCGAATATTCATTACTTTTTCCTCACTTTTGACTTTTTGTCACCCGCGTGTCCGTAAAACGTCCGAGTCGGCGAGAACTCACCCAGCTTGTGTCCCACCATGTTTTCGGAGATGAAGACGGGGACGAACTTTCTCCCGTTATGAACGGCCAATGTGAGGCCCACCATTTCGGGAATGACAGTGGATCGCCTGGACCATGTCCTGATGACCCTGCTACTTCGGGTGCCTTGGGCGGTCACCACTTTTTTCAACAACTTTGGCTCAATATACGGACCTTTTTTCAACGACCGTGGCATAGTTTCTCCTGTGATGCGTGATGCGTGAGGCGTGAGGCGTGATGCGTGATGCGTGATCAGCATCTCACGTTTCACGCCTCACGTTTCACGCCTCACGTTTCACGCCTCACCTATTTCTTGGTGCGCTTTTTGACGATGTATTTGTCACTTCGCTTGTTCTTTCGGGTTCTGTATCCTTTGGTGGGGACACCCCAAGGGGTGCATGGATGACGACCGCCTGAGGATCGTCCCTCGCCTCCGCCCATGGGATGATCCACCGGGTTCATTGCGACTCCCCGGACCTTGGGGCGCCTTCCCATCAGACGGGTGCGGCCGGCCTTGCCCACGGAGATGTTCTCATGCATCACGTTCCCCACCTGTCCAATGGTGGCATGACAGGTGAGAAGGACCATGCGGACCTCGCTTGAGGGAAGCTTCACCAAAGCATATCGGTCCTCCTTTGCCATGAGCTGGGCGTATGTGCCCGCACTTCTTGCCATCTGGGCACCCTTTCCAGGACGCAGTTCAATATTGTGAATGTGTGTCCCGAGAGGGATGTTTTTCAAGGGTAGGGCGTTTCCCGGCCTGATATCGGCCTCGGGGCCTGACATGACGGTGTCGCCGACGGTCAGATGAAGCGGCGCGGGGATGTAGCGTTTCTCTCCGTCCGCATAATGCAACAGGGCTATTCTGGCCGAACGGTTCGGGTCGTATTCGATGGACGCCACCTTTGCGGGGATGCCCGGCTTGTCACGCTTGAAATCAATGATGCGGTAATGGCGCTTGTGCCCGCCCCCGCGGTGACGGCATGTGATGCGGCCGTTGGCATTCCGCCCGCCTTTTTTCCTGTTCGCCCTGAGCAGACGCTTTTCCGGTGTTGTCCGGGTGATCTCCTCGGATCTCAAATGGTCTTGGAATCTCCGCCCGGGAGAAGTCGGTTTTGTCTTTTTTATTGCCATGATGTTGTCCATGTTGGAAGGATGAATTATGAAGGATGAAATTTCATAATTCATCCTTCATAATTCATAATTCATAATTCATAATTCATCCTTCAATTCATGCGCCTTCAAAGAATGCGATCCGCTCGCCGGGCATGAGAGTCACTATCGCCTTTTTCCAATTCCTGCGTTTTCCGATGATTCGCCCTCTCTGCTTAGTCTTGCCTTTCACCTGCATGGTCCGCACCTTGGCGACCCTGACGGTGAAGATCATTTCAATGGCCCTTCTGATTTCGATCCGGTTTGCCTGGCGATCCACTTCAAACGAGAGCTGGTTGGATGCCTCCTTCTGCTTGGTGGTCTTTTCGGTCATCAGGGGCCGGATGATGATGTTGTACGGCGTCATGCGATCAACCTCCTCTCTATTGCGGGTATGGATGGCTCAATCAGGATCAACGCTTGGTGCTTGAGGATGTCGTAAACATTCAGCCCCTCACATCTGAGCACCTTGGCCCGGGGAAGGTTCCGTGATGAGAGTTCGAGTGTCTGGTCTGCCTGGTCTGTCACCACCAAGGCGTTTTCCTGGTTGAGTGTTCTGAGAACCCCCAAGAATGCCTTGGTTTTGATTGAGTCCAGTTCAAAGCGGTTGAGCACAATCAGCTCCTCTCTTTGAAGCTTGCTGCTCAGGGCCATTTTGAGTGCCAAGCGTCTCACCTTTTTGGGAACGGTGTAGGCATAAGACCTGGGATCGGGGCCAAACACGGATCCGCCCCCTCTGAGCAGGGGGGATTTGATGTTTCCGCGGCGGGCCCGTCCGGTTCCTTTTTGGCGAAAGAGCTTCCGGGTGCTACCCTTCACATCGCTACGGTGTTTGACTGCGGCGGTCCCTGCACGTCGGCAGGCGAGCTGCATGGTCACGACTTGATGCAGGATGTCGGGTCGGACAGGGACGCCAAAGATTGCGTCGGGCAGTTCGGCCTCTGACACGGTGTCACCGTTAATGTCGAGTATTTCCACTGTTGCCATTTTTTTCTCACTTCCCGCCTTTCCCCGACAAGGGATGTCGAGGAGGAGTTTTCTTATGGAGCGCGATCAGTCCTGATCGGCATCCCGGGACGGCACCTTTGAGCATGACGATGTCATCTTCGGGTCTGATGTCGATGACTTCCACGTTGAGCACGGTCTTTCTGGTGTTTCCGTGATGTCCGGGCAGTTTCTTTCCCTTTATGACTTTGGATGGCCACGCGCTGCATCCGATGGATCCGGGTATTCTGTGGCTCTTGCTGCCATGGGTCTTTCGCCCCCCATGGAAGCCGTGCCGTTTGATGACTCCGGAGAACCCCCGGCCTTTGCTTGTTCCGGTCACATCGATCCGCTCACCGATCTTGAAGATTTCTGATGCGGCAAGGGTCTGCCCGGGGCTGTGGTCTCCCGGGTTTTCAACTGCGAATTCCCTGAGGAAGCGGAAGACAGAGTCACCGCTTTTTTGCAGGTGGCCTTTCAAGGGTTTGTTGGCCCGGTTTTTCTTTTTTTCTTCAAATCCGAGTTGGATGGCGTCATATCCATCTGTCAATTCAGTTTTTACTTGGGTGATCACACAGGGGCCGGCTTGTATCACCGTCACCGGCACATATGTCCCCTCCTCTGTGTAAATGCCGGTCATTCCGAGCTTTTTTCCGAGCAACCCTCTGCACATGGTTCGCCTCCTGATGCTTGAAGCGTGAGGCGTGAGGCCTTTCACGTTTCACGTTTCAAGTTTCACGTTTCAAGTTTCCTACAGTTTTATTTCCACGTCCACTCCTGGGGAGAGGTCCAGTTTCATCAGCGCGTCAACGGTCTGCTGGGTCGGTTCGAGTATGTCCAGAAGACGTTTGTGGGTCCTCATCTCAAACTGTTCCCTTGATTTTTTGTCGATGTGGGGAGATCGGAGGACACAGTATTTGTTGATCCTTGTCGGGAGGGGTATGGGACCGACCACTTTGGCACCGGTTTTGTTCGCTGTTTCGACAATGTCCGTTGCGGACTGGTCAAGCAACTTGTGGTCGTAAGCTTTGAGTCTGATTCTGATTTTGGTGTTTGTCATCTTGCGTCTGTTGTCCATTGTCGGTTGTTTGTTGTCCGTTGTCCGTTGCCTGTTGTCGGTTGTCCGTTGCCTATTACTTCTCAGCTCGGTGTCAGTCGTGTCTGGTCCACTGACAACCGACCACTGACCACTGATTATTCGATGATATCGCTCACCACGCCGGCGCCCACGGTCC
>JAOZRQ010000652.1 GCA_029940115.1 Desulfobacterales bacterium | reverse complement strand
TTGAAACCGGGGCCTCCGCCAAACTGCAAGTTTGGCACTCCGGACAGTCTTTTTGTTGAAGGATGCCTATTCGCCCCTATTTTTGTTGGAAGATGAAGCCCCTTCTGCATCCGCAGGTGGTGCGGTTGAGGAAGGGGCCCCATCTCCCACAGATTCCGGCCCGGGACCTCCGGAAGGGCTGACGGCCTCCTCTGCTCCTTGGTACTTTTCTCTGATGTCTGTTTCCAAGAAAGGCTTCTCTCTGCCAAGTTGTGTCGGAGAGGCGTCGGTCTCCCCAAACGGGGACTTCCCGGCGTGTGTGGGCGTATCAAGGATGAGGCTTCCGAAGACCGGCAGGCCTCGCTTTCCGCTGCCCACGACAATCACCTTGGTGTTGCCCGAGGTGGAGAGTTCCAAGGTCGCCTGTATGGCCATCCACTGCAACACTTGGTCTGAGAGGGATGTGTGGACGATGTTGTTGTAATCCCTCATCCCCTGGGCCTCAATACGCTTTCTCTCTGCTTCAAGCTTCTGCCGCTCAATTTTGAACACATGCGCGTCGGCAAGGTGTTTCTGCTTGATTTTGTCCTGTACCGATTTTTCGACCACGGGCGGCAGATACATCTTCTTGATGAGCACGTCATCCACGATGATGAATCGTTGGGCCACCTGCTCCACCGCCTCGTTGAGCGACTTTTCAATGATGGCCCGCTCTGTGGTATAGACCTCTTGGGCATCCAGCCTGCCGATGAGCACACGGAGCACATTCTCGATTTCCGGGATGACGACGGTCTCCACATATTTGGGCCCCACCCGCTTGTGCAACACGCCGAGAAGATCGTATTCCGGATAATAGCGGATGCTGACGTGCAGGCGGACCTTCAACCCGTTCTTGGTCAGCACGTCAAATTCATGGGTGATCTGCTGGACCCGGACGTTGTAGATGAACATGGTGTCCCAGGGATAAACGAGATGAACCCCTTCGGCATACACCCTGTCAATCACTGTCCCCTCTTTGAACAGCTTGTACAACACACCGGCCTCGCCGGATTGGATTTTGATGACGACGCTGTTGAAAAGATACGCGAACAGAAACAGGGCAACAAGAAGAAATATGATGAAAAAGGGGGTGTTCTCTCTGACTCCCTTCTTGAATCTCTGGTATCTTTCGCCCATTTTTTTGTTTGAAGGAGGCCTTTCTTCCCTCATCCCCTCATCCTTTTTCTTTCACCCATTTTTTGGTTTGAAGGATGAAGAAGTTCATCCTTCAAACCCTCATCCTTCAAACTTCAAACTTCATCCTTCAGACTTCATCCTTCAGACTTCAGACTTCATCCTTCAGACTTCATCCCTCAGACTTCATCCTTCATCCCTCATCCTTCATCCCTCAGACTTCATCCCTCAGACTTCATCCCTCAGACTTCATCCCTCAGACTTCATCCTTCATCCTTCAAACTACTTCATCCTTACGCTTTCATGGCGGATGCCACGGCCTCCCCTTCCTGCAACTTTTCGGCATAGTAGGCTCTGACTTTTTCGGGGTCAAATGTCAGAAATGTCCCACCGGATGCAAAGTGCTGGACAAAGACCCTGCCCACCGCGTAGGTCATGGCTCCGGCACTGACGGGCAAGGCCAATGCGCCGGTGATCTGCCCGACCACCGGGATGACCTTGAGCAGACTTCCGATGGCCGACCCGATGGGGATGGAGACCCCTCCGCCGATGAGAGAGGCGACCAAGGGCTTCACCTTCTCCCTGTTGAACGGGATGCCATATGCCTTTGCCAGCCTTCTGATCATGTTCAGCTGAAAACCGGCGATTCCTGCCAGATCCAATATGGGAACGGGGATCAGGCCCACCACCATTGACCCGATGACGTGATTCCTGATGATCTTCCTGTCATCCTCTGTTTCCGCCACTTCCTCTGTCACTTCCGTCACCTGCGCTTCATCACTCATTTTTGCTGCCTCCTTCTTGTCAAAAAATGATCCTTACAAACTTCATCCTTCAAACTTCATCCTTCAAACTTCATCCTTCAAACTTTCACACTTCATCCTTGTCAGAACGTCAGTGTCACACCGGCTGTCAGTGTCGTATCCTTATCTTCAACGCCGGACGCGGGATGATTGTCATATTTCATCTCATAACTGGTGTTCACAGAAAGCGGCGCGAACACCTGAAAGTTCATGGAAAGGTTGAGCGTCCAGTCGTAAATGTCACTTTCATCAAGGTCTTGGAAGATATCGAATGACTGGTTGAATGACACCGTTTCCGTGATCGGCCATTCAATCGACTCCTGAACATAGAGCTTGTTGCTCCAGGTGACGTTGCCCAAATCCAGCATACTTTCTTCTTCCATGCGGCCGTAAGCGGCGAGCCACTTCAGCTTGGCTTTCTCTATGTCAACATAGCCACCCAAACCTCCTAAATAGACGTACTCGTTCTCAATCTGCCGGCTGTCGCTGTGCTCCCATTGGGCTCCGCCTCCGATATACAAATGGGGGGTCAGATCAATGGACAGGATGTTTCCCCAAGATTTGTCCTTTGTGGTGATCGTGGCCCCTCCTTGGCTGGTTTCGGAATCATTCACATTGTAAGAGAATTCATTGGTGAACCGGTTCTTTCTCAGGGTGACGGCCGCGTCGATGCCGTGTGTTTTCATTTCCAGATTGCCGGTTATTTTTGAAAAATTGTAAGACGCCTGAATGTGGTACAGGATCTCCGGGGGCATGGGATCATGTTCCAAAGCGCCGACTGTCCACCATGGTCCGAGCGCCTTTCCATCGGAAAACCATTTGCCAGAGGATCCGGCCTCGCTTGCCGGCTGTTCTGCCTGGATTCCAGCTTGGGCCAGCAGTATCCCCTGATCCGCTTTCTGCTGATCTGCGCCTGATGCCGCAGGGAGGATAAGCAGTGCACTCAACACAAAAAGAAGAGCCATTTCCAATCTTCTTGCCACTCTCTCACCTGATTTTCAAAACCTGCCATCGCGGGCACGTTCTGATGGTCGCCTTTCCCCGACCGTGTTAGGAACAGGGATAAAATAACGTCCCTACTCCGGATTTTTCGCCATGAGCAAAACACCTTTGAAGGGGGGATGCTCCTCCCATTTGTCGGGCCTGCTCAATAATCCATCTTGATTATAACGATTTTTGGGGAGGCCCGTGCCCCTGCCCGTGGGCACGGACATGCCCTGTCGCCCATGGGCGTGAACATGCATGGGGGCATGTGAGGTGCCCGCAACGGGCAGGGCTCCCCTAAATCCATTATAATCAGAATCCATCCTTAATTTCGGGCCTGTCCCGACCCGTCCTTATTATAGGTGATGAATTGCCGGATCAGGCTCTCCTGAAACATCCCATTCGATTTGGAAGCCGAATGAAACCCCTTCATACCCGAACCATCCGATAAAATCAACAAAAAAAATCGGGCATCTTTACATTTTGCCGAGAAAGTGGTCCAGTTTGTAGTTCCGCCTTCAGGCGGTGTCACACCGCCTGAAGGCGGGACTACAAACTGAAATGCAAGGATGCCAAATTCTCG
>JAOZRQ010000651.1 GCA_029940115.1 Desulfobacterales bacterium | reverse complement strand
CACAAACTCACAAACTCACAAACTCACAAACTCACAAACTCAAAAACTCACAAACACACAAACTCACAAACTCATAAACTCACAAACTCACAAACTTGATTTACATGGGAGAAAGGATGAACAATCCGCCGACATCTCGGCTTCAGGCGATGGCCTGCCTGCCAATGTCGTCCGATTCGCCCATCTTCTGAGGGTGGCGGATGTGCCAGTCCCGTTCTCTTCGGTCTTGGACGCCTTGGAAAGCCTCCCTTTGATCGATATCTCCCAGGTCCAGATATTTTACGAACTCCTCCGTTGCCACCTGATATTGAGAAAGGAGCATCTAACGGTCTTTGATGAATTGTTTGGGGAATTTTGGATGGGGAAAGGGGATCAGGGATCCGCGGACGGGGATCAGGGGTCAGGGGACAAGGAGCAGGGGTCAGGGGAGGAGAGGCAGGAAGCGGCGGACGGGGATCAGGGCGCGGCGGATGCGGTCTCCGAGGAACCCTTGCCTGAATTTTCATACAGCCCGGATCCGTTGAAGGGGAAGCGATCCCTTGAATCCATCTCTTATGAGGAGTCCGAAGCCCTGTATGAGGCGGTGGCGAGACTGCTGAACCGCCTGACCCGGCGGGTCAGCCGGAGATATCGGCATTCGACTCACGGCAAAACCCTTTCATTGAGACGGATATTGAGACGGAACATGCAGTTCGGCGGGGAGCTGATTTTCCTTGACTTCAAGCGGAAGAAGCGCAAAAAGCGGCGGGTGATCTTCTTCTGTGACGTGAGCGGCTCAATGGATATCCATACGCTGATGATCCTTCAGTTCATCCACGCACTCATGCGGATCGATCCCCGGACAGAGTTCTTCTTCATCTCCACGGAATTGACACGGGGAACGCCCCTCTTCCGGGGCGATTTTTCCGACGCGTTTCCGAGGCTTCCATACGCCGTTGCCGACTGGCGGGGCGGAACCCGGATCGGCCACTGTCTCCGAACATTTTCCGAGACCCACGGCAGTTGGCTCTCCGGCAAGTCGGTCGTCATGATTTTCAGCGACGGATGGGACCGGGGGGATCCGGCCCTTCTCCAAGAGCAGATGGCATCTTTAAGACGGAACGCCTGCAAGATCATCTGGCTCAATCCCCTCATCCGCACCAAGGGATACCAGCCCGTCTGCCGGGGAATGACCGCGGCCCTCCCGTTTCTCGACTATTTTCTGCCAGCCAGCAACTTGGCGGACCTTCAGGAGGTGGCCGATACGCTTGAACGTATCATCGCATAAACTACAAGGATGGTTTATAAGAAGGGGTTTAAGGAGGTTGTCCCTTTTCTTATAAGCCATCCCTGTAGTTACAAAAGGATGGGTGTCGGGATGGTGAGCCCCCAAGTCGTCCCTTCTTATAAGCCATCCTTGTAGTACAGCAATTCATAAGCTCGTCACCCCCTTCGGCTCCCGGCGGATTGCCAAATCCGGCGGCTCGGATTTGCCAATCCGAGCCGAGCGAGGGGGTACGAACTTACAAAGTGGTGTGGTGTAGTAGTTGCCATAAGGATGGGCTTCGGGATGGTGAGCCTTCAGGTCGTCCCTTCTTATAAGCCATCCTTAGTAGTTGCCATAAGGATGGGCTTCGAGACGATGCGGCCCCAAGTCGTCCCTTCTTATAAGCCATCCTTGTAGTTACAATAGGAACTCAAGTTTCGCACCCCTATGTGAGCCCATTTTTCAAGGGTTTCAGGAAATGGTCGACCTCGAAAATTCACTTTTTGGGCAATGTGAAATCAGGCACTTGCACCCCATTATGACCAAAAATTGAGTCAGACGGACCAAAAATTGACTTGACCATCTGTATTTACTTAAAAATTTGGGTGCGAAACTTGAGATAGGAACTACAGGGATTGGGTTTGGTAAGGATAGATTTTCCAAAGAGATTTCATCAAGGAGGAATGACATGCTGAGTGCCCTTTGATGTGGCAGACTACTTTTTGAAACTGGCTGATGACGAGGCGGGAGAGTATCTTCCAAACCTGAAACTCCAAAAGTTGCTTTACTATGCACAGGGGTTTCATCTCGCAGCATACAATGAGCCGATATTCGACGCGCCTGTTCTCGCATGGACCTACGGACCCGCCGTTCCACCGGTTTACCACAAGTTCAGGGAGAGTGCGAACTACGGAATAAAACCCCCTGAGGACACAGACTTCTCCCTCATCAGTCAGGATGTCCGGGAGCTTTTGGATGATGTCTATTATGTGTATGGCCAATTTTCAGGCTGGAAGCTCTCAGAGCTGACACATGGGGAACCGCCCTGGGCAGATACGGGGATCGGGGAGGAGATACCTTATGACAGGATGAGGGCATACTTTAAAACTCAACTGGAGGATCAGGAATATGGTGAAAAGAAAAAGGGCGGACAGGGGAAGGTCGCCCCTTCTTATAAGCCATCCTTGTAGTTACGATGGGAACTACAGGGATTGGGTTTAGCAAGGATGGGTTTCAGGGTGTTGCGGCTTCAAATTATCTTGAAAGGAGGACATGAAGGAAGTCGGATGATCGCTTTGGAAAGGATGACCATACCAACAGGGCAAAGGGGCGGAAAACCGGCAGGAACAAAGTCTCCGGAAACAGGCAGCCAGAAACAGACGCACAGGAGAGAAAATCAGGCTGCCGAGTTTCTCGCTGAAAAGGGCTATAAAATTGAGCAGAACCCGGGAACGCTTCCAAATGGAAAAAATCCTGATTATAGAATAGAAGGCAGATATTTTGATTGCCTATCTCCTAAATCCGACAACATCAGTCAGATACGCAAGGGTATCTCACGCAAAGTACGGAGCGGCCAAGCGGACAGCATTGTGCTGAATCTGGATGACAGTCCGTTTGACGCAGGTGACATAAGCAGTATCCTCGCCAGAAAACCCATAGCGAATCTGAGGGAAGTGATCGGGATCAAAGAAAACCGGCTTGTTCAAATTGTTCCGTGAATCAGAAACCCGGAAGGAGGTCAGAGACCATGGCATTAGATTACTATTTGACAATCCAGAACATCGGCAATGAATTTTCCCCGAAACGACTTCGGGAGTCCTTGGCGGACGCCATCTCCTTTCAGATCAATCCGATATCAGGCATCCTCATGAAACCCGGACTGACTGTGAGCACGTTTGAGGAGGAGGATGAGGAAGCCGCTTTTGGCAACCCTTGGCCTGACGTATGTGTCGCATTCCGCATTGACAAATTTGGGCAGCATGAGAAGGGCGTCAACAGCATGTTGAAGACGCTGTTCTGGCTGATCTCCCATTTGGACGGGGACATGACATTCTCATCTGACCGTGAGGAGATCATACTTCAAAAGATTTCGGGGAAACTGACTCTCAGTGACAAGCCTCAGTTTTGGACCGGCTCAGGACTGTCCCTCCTTAAATTGCCCCGCCAGTCAGGCAGAAGACATGTTTCCGAATCTGTCAGCTTTGAAAAAATATGAGGGAACGGGCGAGAAACCCGGCTTTTTCCCAAACGGGCCGACTTCCCGACTGCAAGAAAAAG
>JAOZRQ010000951.1 GCA_029940115.1 Desulfobacterales bacterium | reverse complement strand
GAGCTTACAGCTTTGAGCTTACAGCTTTGAGCTTACAGCTTTGAGCTTACAGCTTACAGCTTCAAAATCATGTTTAATTTGGAGAAAATGGATAATCAGGTACCCGGAGACGTCTATCTTTGCCAGATCAGCGAATCGGTCTCCTGTGGTGCATGTTGCGGTCTTTACAATGTCGGCGATGCGTCCCGGAAAGCCCTGACAGCCCTGATGGTCCGCCGAACCGAGGCGTTCCTGAAACTTCCCCGCAACATGGACGCGATCCTTGACTTCGGACGGAAGCAGAAGTTGGTGGGGAAAAGCCCCTTCCGCAAATTCCATCACTGCCCCTACATCGGCTTGGTGGGGGAAAGTCGTTCCCGGGTGGGATGTCTCCTGCATCCATTGGGAAACAACGGCGTGGATTTCAGGGGACTCAGTTTTTACGGCGGCTTGGCATGTCGAATGTATTTCTGTCCCTCCTGCCACAGACTTCCGCGGACATACAAGGCGATCCTCCGGGAAGTGGCAGAGGATTGGTACTTATACGGACTGCTGATCACGGAGAGGGAGATGCTGAACGCCTTTTTCCAGGAGATCGAGGCCCGCCTGGGCCGGTTGCTGAAAAAAGCGGATATCGTCGGAAACCCTCGCCATATAGAGATGGTCAGGAAATTCATGGCATTGAAGGTCAACTGGCCCTTCCGACGTCGGCCCGGCGCGGGATTGTGCAACTATTTCTTTGAAGATCGCCTCTATTCGAGACCCCGGATCAGCTACAAAGCCATCGGGGAAACGCCCTCAAGATACGATACGATTCTGCGGGAACTCGGCTCGTCTTTTGATTCCACGGAATCGTTGCACAAGGCGGAACATATGCTGGATCGGCTTTTTTCGCGATTGAAAGATGAAATCTGAAATCTGAGGGATGAAATCTGAGGGATGAAGTCTGAGGGATGAAGTCTGAGGGATGATGAAGTCTGAGGGATGAAGTCTGAGGGATGAAGTCTGAGGGATGAAGTCTGAG
>JAOZRQ010000650.1 GCA_029940115.1 Desulfobacterales bacterium | reverse complement strand
GCGTATTTATAAGTTGGGGGAGTCCCGTGGGGACTGCTGAGAACAGCCCGGCAATCCATTGCCGGGGTGAGTTGGCAGAAGCCCCGAGTCCCGTGGGGACGACCGGAACGTCCCATTGCGTTTCAACAAGTCCGGTCGTCCCCACGGGACTGAACAAAAAATCATGCATGTCCGACCCCGGCAATGAATTGCCGGGCCACTTTCACAAGTCCCTGCGGGACAATGAAGGAGCGATCCCCCAACTCGTGAATGCGCCCATCCTTCACATTTCATCCTTCATCCTTCACGTTTCATTCTTCACGTTTCATTCTTCACGTTTCATCCTTCACGTTTCATCCTTTTGAAAGATGTCATCAGATGCCGCCCTCCTTTTTTCCATCTCACATGGTCGGAGAAGTGCCGGATGATGAACACGCCCCTTCCGTGTGACTTGGTGATGTTCTCCTGAGAGGTGGGATCGGGGACATGCTCATGATCGAATCCGTCCCCCTCATCAATCACCTCAAAATGGAAGTCATTGCCGAATCGCCAGCGGAGGGTGAGCGACTTGTCCGGATTTTGCTGGTTCCCGTGAACCCAAGCGTTCAGCAGGGCCTCTGTCATAACCATGCGAACATGCTGCCAAGGAAAACATTCCCTGCCCCGCACCCTCTTCGACGAGCTCAGATACCTCCTGCAAAAAGAGGGGACTCTTTCGGAAATGTCATCCGCGTCCGCCGGCTTCCAGACATCTTCGTGGCAGTCTTTCCGGTTTTCAATCTCCAGAAAAAGAATCGTGATGTCATCGGCAGACGTGTTCACCGGTTCTCGGAATCCCGCGGGGACAACTGTCTCGCCGCTCATGTCCGCCACGTGGCGCAACAGTTTGGCCGCGATCTCGGAAACTGGGGGAGCGTTCTTCGTCCCTCGTCCCCTCACCATCTCCGCGGTCAGACGGGCCATCTCGGCTCGTTGTATCACTCGGTTCCGATTTTTCAGCGGCATCTCCGTCAGACCGTCGGTGTGAAAGATGAGACGATCCCCCTCCTGAAGGGGGATGCTGCCTGCGGAGTACGAGATTCCGGCCCTCACCGCAATGGGCATGTTTGCGCCGGGTTCCCC
This sequence comes from Desulfobacterales bacterium, assembly GCA_029940115.1. Taxonomy (GTDB): domain Bacteria; phylum Desulfobacterota; class Desulfobacteria; order Desulfobacterales; family 4be13; genus JAOZRQ01. The sequence continues at coordinate 2,425 of JAOZRQ010000650.1, read as the reverse complement.
GTATTCCGGAAGAAGGCGGACATTTTCCCCCCGAATCAGAAGAAACGGGGGATGACCCGCAGACACATAGCGCATCACAAGCGTCTCATGATCGATCTCTGCGTTGACGGATGTGAGAAAGTCCTCCTCACTGAAGATGTCAGACCTGCAAATTTCATCATTCAGCCGAGAGACCGTCTCCTCCACCGAGGCCCCCGGCGTCTCGTTCAGAATGCCGTGATGAATGATGTCCGTGATGATGCTTCTCAGGACACAGCTCACCTCATGACCCGACTGGTCCCTGAGGCTGATGAGGGTCCTTCCGGACGATGGGGCGAGCTGCGAGCGGGCAGCCGCTCGCCGCTCGCCGCTCGCCGCTCGCCCCTTGCCGCTGGCCGCTCGCCGCTCGCCCATCGTCCGCACAAAGAAATGATCTCCGCCCTCCGCGTAGCAGGGCACGGAGATGGCATCCGCAAAGAGGAGCAGTCCCCCACCTAACTCCGTATGGCGGGGAATGGTGCCGTTCACCCGCATCAGAAGCCTTTTGGCGAGTTCGATGCTGATCTCCTGCTTTTTCAGGACATGAGTGAGCGCCTCCTCGGAACGGGTGCGCTCCTCAATCTCCCGGGTCAGCAACCGGTTCAGATCCTCAAGATGATCCCGATGTCGCTTGAGGCTCAGATGCGTGTGTATTCTGGCCCTGACGATGGCCGGGCTGAATGGCTTGGTGACATAATCCACCGCACCGAGCTCAAACCCCTTTGCCTCCTCCTCCTCCTCGCTTCTTGCGGTTATGAAGATGATCGGGATGTCACGGGTCTGCGGATCCGCCTTCAATCGCTTGCAGACCTCATAACCGTCCATGCCCGGCATCATGATGTCGAGCAGGATCAGGTCAGGAGAATCGGACATCGCAATCCGGAGCGCATCTGCGCCATTGATGACGGCGCTGAGATCATAGTCGGCCATCAGTGTCGCCTGAAGTACCCGGATGTTCGCGGGCACATCGTCAACAATGAGAATGTTTGGCCTCCCGGATTGGTCCGTTGCGGGTGGTCCGTTGTCCGTTGTCCGTTGGTCCGTTGCGAATGGTCCCTCGTCCGTTGTCCGTTGCCCTTTCAATCCTTCATCCTTCATCCCCCAGACTTCACTCTTCATCCTGCCGTGCCCTGCCCGTGCCCGTGCCCTGCCCGTGCCCTGCCCGTGCCCTGCCCCTGCCCGGTGTCGGGCAGAGGCAAGGGGCACAGGCAAAGGCAGGGGAAAGGGCAAGGGCAGGAGTCATTTCGACAAGATGAAGATGTTTCAGCACCTTCATCCCTCAGACTTCATCCCTCACCCTTCCAAAAATGATCATCAGCAACTCGTCCACAAACCCCCTCATCTGTTCGGCCTGAGCGGAGAGTTCCTGTGAGGTGGCCGCGGATTGTTGGGAACCTGCGGCCACGGACTGGGTGACTTTGTCAATCTCGTTGGCAGCGAGGCTCACCATCTTGATGCCCCGGGATTGTTCCCGGGTGGCTTGAGTGATCGCCACGGTCTTCTCACCCATGAGGGTGGCCGATTCGATGATCCCCTCAAAGTCCGTGTTGATATGCTTGATGGCGATTGCGGCACGGACGACCCGTTCTGCTGCCGATTCGAGCAACGACTGGGTGTCTCTCGCGGCATCTGCGGACCGCATCGCCAAGCGTCGCACCTCATCGGCCACCACCGCGAACCCCGCGCCGGCCTCCCCGGCCCGGGCCGCCTCCACCGCGGCGTTCAGGGCCAGGAGATTGGTCTGGAAAGCGATCGCGTCAATCGTCTGGATGATCTGACGCATCAGGTCGCTGTCCGCCTCGATCCGGCCCATTTCTTCGGTGAGTTCGACCAAGGACTTGAGGGAGCGGGCCGATTTGACGATGTTCTCATTCATCAGACGGTCGGCCCCCCGGGTCAGTTCCGAGGTCTCCCGGCTCATGGCCGCCATCTCCTCCAAGGAGGCAGAGGACTCCTCCAACGATGCGGCCCCATTTGCGGCGTTCTCGGAGAGCGTCTGGCTGGTCCCCGCCACCTCCGACGCACTCAGGGCCAGTTGTTCGGCCCCCTGACTCAGGCCATTCACGATGCGGTTCATGGGCCGGATCAGCAATCGCCTCATGCTGACAAAGAGTGCGATCATCAGGGCCGCATTCATTGCCAGCGCGGTGACCGCCAACCTCAGCGCGGCGTTTCTCAGCTCCTCCCGCATGAACCTCGGCGTGAGAAAGACCTCAAGCCTTCCGAGACTGACATCCTCCTTGAGAATCTCCCCGGTTCTCACAAGCACCCCAGTCGGGTGAGCGGCGAGGGGCGAGCGGCGAGCGGCCAGCGGCCGCTGGCCGCTGGCCGCTCGCCCCTCGCCGCTCGCCAGGATCGGACAGACGGCCCACTGCGGATCCCTGCCCATCGCCGCAAACACAGATTC
>JAOZRQ010000649.1 GCA_029940115.1 Desulfobacterales bacterium | reverse complement strand
ACCATCTCCTGAAACCCTTGAAAAATGGGCTCACATAGGGGTGCGAAACTTGAGATGTAATTTCAACCCTGAGCCGCTTCCCGACAGCATGAGCCAAACGCTCCAATGACTCCAGCGTGATCGCTGTGTTTTCAGGGTCAAGCAACTTATCCAAATGTGAGCGGGTCGTATGCAACTTCTCCGCAAGCTTGGTTTTGCTGATGTCCGATTCTTTCATAATGTCTGAGAGTTGCAATGCCAACAATCGTTTATGCGCTTTGGCGGTCACTTCCTCAAAAATGCCTTCTTCCTTCAGGAAATCGTCAAAGTTGCTACCAGAATATTTGTTCCTATTCATATCAATCTCCGTGTAGCCACAACTTCTTTCGTTTCCGAGAGAGTTTCAAATCGGCGGCAGGGAGTTTTTGTGATTTTTTGATGAATCCATGAAGCAATGCCATTTGACCGTCATGGACAGTGAAAAACAGTCGAGCTGTCCGCCCTCCTTTCAAGTGGCTGCAAGGAGCCAGCAAAAATGGAGGTTCACGCCTCCAACCCTCATATTGGAGGCAGAGCCTCCCCCCATGCGTTACGAGGCGGAGCCTCGTAACGAGAGGGGCATTTTCATGCGCCAATTTCCGTCAACACATCTTGGCATCGCTGGCAGATGCCCGGGGCTTCGGCGATTGTCCCCACGGAGACATCCCGTATCCAGCACCGCTCACATTTGTCCCCGGGCGCAGGCACCACCAAGACGGACAAGCCTTCAACCGCCGCGCTTTCATAAGCCTCGGCGGGCTTACTTTTGGGGATCCCGTCAAGGGTCTGTTCCTCCTCATCTTCCTCTTCCTGAACAAGAGAGAGCTTGGAAACGATGGAGACCGTCCGCAACACATCGGCATATGGCTTCAGGGACTCATATCTGTCCGGGCTGGCCGACACAATGACCGCCGCATCCAAGGAATGACCCACCAGTTTCCTGACTCGGGCCTCCTCCATCGCCTTGGTCACCTCCCCGCGCACTTCGATCAGATGGTCCCAGTTCTTCGCCAGCGCGTCATTGTCCCATGCCGGATCCCTGGCCGGCAACGATGCGAGATGGACGCTCTCCGCTTTTCCCTCCTGTGCCGGCATGAACCGCCAGACCTCCTCCGCGGTGAACGGGAGTATTGGAGCCATGAGCCGGACAATGGCGTCCAGAATCGCATACATGACCGTCTGAGCGCTTCGCCTTTCGGGCCGTGCCGGGGCGGACGCGTACAGCCTGTCCTTGAGAATGTCCAAGTAAAAGGCCGAGAGATCGAGTGTGCAGTAATTGAACAGCGCGTGATAGATCACATGGAACTCGTACCGGTCATAAGCCCGGTGTCCCTTTTCGATCAGCTTCGCGAGCTTGCAAAGGGCATATTGGTCCATCTCCAGCATGGATTCATAAGGGACCGCATGTTTCACCGGATCAAAATCATTCAGATTCCCCAGCAGAAACCGACAGGTGTTCCGGATCCGGCGGTACGCGTCGGTCAACTGCTTCAGGATGTTCTGTGAGATCCGAATATCATCGCGGTAATCGGTCGCGGCGACCCAGAGCCGGAGAATCTCGGCCCCGTACTGGTCAATCACCTCCTTGGGCGCGACCACATTTCCCAAAGATTTGGACATCTTTTTCGCATCCTCATCCACGACAAATCCGTGGGTGAGCACGGCATCATAAGGGGCTTTCCCCCGGGTGCCCACCGCGGTCAGCAGGGAGCTGTGAAACCATCCCCTGTGCTGGTCGGTCCCTTCAAGGTAGAGGTCCGCGGGCCATTTCAGATTCTCCCGTTGCTCAAGCACCGCGGCGTGACTCACGCCCGAGTCGAACCAGACATCCAGGATATCGTTCTCCTTGGTGAAGGTGCGGTTTCCACATTTTTCGCAGACGCTCCCCTCGGGCAACAGGTCCGTTGCCTCCTTGTCAAACCAGACATCCGCGCCATGTGTCTTGAACAGGTCAAATATCCGGTCCCTGATCTCCTGATTCATCAGCAGGGTCTCGCACTTGTCACAGTAAAAGACTGTGATGGGGACCCCCCAGGCACGCTGTCTGGAGACACACCAGTCGGGTCGGTTTTCGATCATGCCATAGATCCGCTCCCTGCCCCAGCGGGGGATCCATTGCACCCGGTCAATCTCCTCCAAAGCCCTTTTCCGCAACCCGGTCTTGTCCATGGAGATGAACCACTGGGGAGTGGCCCGGAAGATCACTGGCTGCTTGCAACGCCAGCAATGGGGGTACTGGTGGGTAAGGCTCTCCTCCTTCAGCAACGCGCCCTTCTCCCTGAGCTTCTCATTGATCGCCTTGTTCGCGTCAAACACAAACTGGCCTTTGAAAAAGTCAACCTCATCGGTGAAGCAACCCCTGTCATCCAATGGGGAATACGCGTCCAAGCCGTATTCAAGCCCCACCTCATAATCTTCGCGTCCGTGCCCGGGCGCGGTGTGGACGCATCCTGTGCCGGCCTCCAAGGTGACATGATTCCCCAGGACCATGAGCGAATCCCGGTCATAAAGCGGGTGCGCGCAACATTTCCGCTCAAGGGCCTTTGCCTGAACATCCGCGAGGATGGCATATTCGGAAATTCCGAAGGTCTTCATGCAGCCTTCCACCAGTTCACTGGCCAAGACAAAGACGTCACCCTCCCCCACATCCACGGCCGCATACGCAAAGTCCGGATGAAGCGCGATGCCGAGGTTTGCTGGAATGGTCCAGGGGGTGGTGGTCCATATCACCACAAAGACCTTTTTGCCGGCCAGCGCGGGGATGTCGTGGCTCAGGTCGTCCTTCAGGGGGAATCTGACAAAGATCGAGGGGGATGCCTCATTCTCATATTCGATTTCCGCTTCGGCCAGCGCGGTGCTGCAACTGCAACACCAGTATATCGGCTTCTTGCTTCTGAAAAGGCTCCCTTCCAAGGCAAAGTTGCAGAGTTCCCGGGCGATGATCGCCTCATATTCGTAAGCCATGGTCAGATAGGGATCTTTCCATTCCCCCATGACCCCGAGCCGCTTGAACTCATCCCGCTGAATGTCAATGTATTTTTCAGCATATGAGCGGCACAGTCTGCGGACTTCGGCTAGGGACATCCCTTTTTTCTTCTCCCCGAGCTCCTTGTCCACATTATGCTCAATGGGGAGTCCGTGACAGTCCCATCCCGGCACATACACCGCGTCAAACCCTGCCATCTGGCGGGAGCGGACAATGATATCCTTCAATATCTTGTTCAGCGCGGTCCCTATATGGATGTTGCCATTGGCATATGGGGGGCCGTCATGTAAGATGAAGCGTTTCCTGCCCGCTGAATGCGCCCTGACCTTGTCATGCAAGCGGCTTTCATCCCACATTTTCAACTGTTCAGGCTCGCGCTTGGCCAAGTTTGCCTTCATGGGAAACTTTGTGACCGGAAGGTTGAGCGTCTTTTTGTAATTCATTGAATCCTCCACATCGGATGTTGAAACTTGAAGCTTGATGCTTGAAGCTTGATGCTTGAAGCTTGATGCTTGATGCTTGATGCTTGAA
>JAOZRQ010000150.1:8807-13236 GCA_029940115.1 Desulfobacterales bacterium | reverse complement strand
TTTGCAGTTCCGCCCTCAGGCGGTGCGAGACCGCCTGAAGGCGGAACTGCAAACGGAAATGTGTGAACCTTTCAGGCAAAATGAAGGATGCCAAACTTAGTTTCTTTTTCGGACAAGCATTATCAGTAGATCTAAAAGTTTTTTTGATGGGCGATGGATTCCGGCTCAAAATCAGAAGGTTCCTCCGAACCTTCTGATTTTGGCCGGAATGACAGGCTTGGGTCCTCAACCTCAATCAAAGTTTTAGATATACTGATTATCTTAAACGCACCCTTCCGCACCAAAAACATTTTCTTACATTTATAGGAGATTGTCATGGCGAAAAAGATTATGATCATTGACGACGATCCTGTCATTGTCAAGTATCTTGAGACGCTTTTCGGTGACAACGGATATGAGACCTGTACCGCGTCTGACGGTGCGGAAGCTTATGAGATCGCAAAGAAGGAAAAGCCGGACATGATGACCCTTGACCTTGAGATGCCTGAAGAATGGGGAACACGGTTTTATCGCAAGCTCTCAAAGGACAAAGATCTGAAGGATACCCCGGTCATCGTCATCAGCGGCATGGCCTCACGCCACCTTTCCATAAAAAAGGCCGTGGCTTATCTCAACAAACCGTTTGATCCAGATAAGCTTCTGATCACTGTGCAGAAGGCGATTGGCATGTGAGACGTGATACGTGGGACGTGATGCGTGAGACGTGAGGCGTGGGATGTGAGTGAAGACAGATTCTATGAAGTATCACAAATCACGTTTCACAAATCACGTATCACGTTTCACATATCACGTTTCACATATCACGCATCACGTTTCACGCATCACGTTTGCAGCCTTTTCAAATGTTTTGCTTATGGACATGGTGATCTCCGCCGCCTCTTCCAGCAACGCGCAGACATCCGCCATGTCATTCTCTTTTGCCCTTTTGGCCCATTCCCGATAGGTCTCCGCATGGTCATCATTATGTCTGATCCAATGCGCCAAGAGTTTGACCAGCTTTTCCTCATAAGAAAGGGTCTCTTGAGTGTCATGATGATGGTCGTGGTGATGATCAGAGTGATGGCTCATTTTAATAATCCCCTCTTTATAAAAAGGATGAAGGATGAATAATGTAGGGATTTTGGGCATCCTTCGTTGCCTCTGCCCAAGAAACTAAATGCTCTGTCCATAAACAAAAGTCGCACGATTTTCCAAATCGTGCCTGAACGAATTGCAAATTCGTCCCATAAAAGTCGCACGATGCACTAAGTTTCTTTCTCTATCATAAAAGTGGATGAAACGCAAGTGAAAACAGCTGCAAGCTCCAATATATCTCTACAACTTACAGCTTTAAGGAGGAACGATGAAGACCAAAATTTTTTTTCTGGCAATCCTGTTTGCAGGGGCTACATCCCAAGGCTTTGCGGGATGGGTGTTTGTCCAGGACAGCGAAGGGGAAAGGCAGACATGGCACATCCAAGACAACCAAATCAAGTTTGCCGCACCGGATCATGTGATGATCTTTGATGTGAACAGGAACATGCTCTGCTTTGCAAACTCCAGGGAAAAGACATATTGGCAGGGAACCCCTGATGAGTTTTCGACCCAGGCCCGCAAAGACATGAAGAACCTGGACAAAATCGTGGATCAGCAACTCGCGGGGATGCCGGCGTCGCAGAGAAACCCCTTCAAACAATCCATACATGAGCAGATGAGAAGACAGACTGCCGACTCTCCGGTCCGCGTCACAGTCAGGGATTCGGGAGCGTCCGCCACGGTGGCCGGTTACAAGGTCAGGAAATATGAAATCCGGGTCAACAACGAAATCAGACAGGAGCAGTGGATCGCCGGGGACATTCAGGTGAGCCAGACACTTGACGTGGCACGGTTCGGAAAGATGATGCGTACCTTTCAAGGCAGATTGGGCGGAGAAGATGCGGCACTTTCATCACCCGAGGTCATCTCGCTTTTGAAGAAGGGCTGGCCCCTCAGAAAGGTTGATTATGACGATGAGGGATACCGCGAGGTGGAAGATGTGACAAAGGTCGAGAAAAAAAAGATCCCCGGCTCGGCCTTTGCCCCGCCGGCAGGCTATCGCCGGATATCTTTGGCCGACATCTTCGGAAAGTAGTACATCAACTGAGGAAGCCGGGTTGTTTTCAGCAATCCATCCGGGACTCCCTCAACTTATAAATACGCCCATTTCGTACCTGATATCCCCGATCCATGTCACTGTGGCTGTGACTGTCCCGGTATTTCCGGCCTCGTCCCTGAACTCAAAGGTGAAGCTGCCGTTTTCGGCAAACACCTTCGTCGTCGAACCATTGTTGTTGGTCATTGTGACATCTTCACCTTCTAATAAGTGTGAACTTAAGATTCCCTGTCCATGTCCGTGCGCCCATGCCAGACACCGGGTACGGCAGAAGATGCATGGGCGTTGCCCCCAAGTTTACATTTATCATGGAGAGACATCGTGAAATTTAAATGGGATGAAGCCAAATTTACATTTATCATGGAGAGACATCGTGAAATTTGAATGGGATGAAGCCAAAAACAGGGTAAACATTAAGGAAGCGGGGAATTGACTTTGACGATGTCCGAGAGGTTTTCACCGGCCCGATGATCATCAACCCTGACGACAGGGAGGATTATTCAGAGGATCGCTGGATCGGCACAGGCTTTCTGAGAAATATGCCTGTCATTGTTGTCTTCACCGAAAGAGATGACACGATCCGCATCATCTCCGCACGAAAGGCAGACAGACATGAACGCAAAAGATTCGAAAAGGAAATCAGGCACAGACTGTGAGAGACTGGCGAACATGACAGATGAGGAGATTGACTACTCCGACATACCGCCTCTTGATGAGGAATTCTTTGAAAAAGGAAAACTTCGCATGCCGGAAAAACGGCTGACAACTGTACCCATAGACACCGACATTCTGGAATGGTTCAAATCACATGAAAGATATGAGATCATCATGAATTCGGCATTGCGCATGTATATGGAAGCACAATGCGGAAAAGGGCAACATCCCGATGTTGCATAAAATAGAGAATACATTTACGATTCCGGGCGGAAACCGCCCATGAATGCCGAAATGTTTTACGCGGCAACTGTCCGGCCGGCGAGTTCAAACCGCGGATTGCCTGGATTGCGCTGATTGACTGTGGGGAGCTGATCCCTTCAGCCCAAAAGAAAACAGAGCGATAAAATCGAAAGGCCGACAATATGAGCGAGGACTTTGAGAAAGAGAGTTCCTTGACAGATGGCCGCTGACCGCCATCCAACATCAAGCATCCAATTCCAACCCAAGCGCCTCTGCAATTTTCATCAGGGTCCCATGCGCGCCCTTGAAGTCAAACATGGCCATCTGCTTTCCGATATGTGCGATATCCCCATCAACATTCTGACCGAGGATGAGGGGCCTCAGAGACTCAAATCGGCCCTCCGCCTCAATGCGGTTCTTTGCCAGAAGTGAGGCGATCTGGATCAGTTCGGATTCAATCTTCTCGACATCCAAGGCAGTCTTTTCCGCGGGCGGAGGGGCCGCCTTCTCATCCGCCTCTTCTGAAACCGCCTTGATCTCCTCCACGGCTTTCAGAAGCTGGCCGAGCGCATCTTCCATGTTTTCGATCTCCTCCTGAACAGAGGAGAGTGGATCCGTGTCCCCAACATCCGGAGGCAATTCCTTGATCGCGGCCTCAAGCTCCTGTGACGCCGATTGCAGGACAGTTGCAGAGAGATTGCCCGCTATCCCCTTCAAGGTGTGGACCAGGCTGTGAACCTGCGCCATATCTCCGCATGAAAGGGCCGCCTTGATCTCATCCGTCGCCCCCGCGTAATCTTTGACAAAATCACAGAGCAACTGTATGAAAAGACCCTTGTTCCCTCCGAGACGCCTTAGGGCCATCCCGACATCCACCAGGCCGAGCAATGGTTTCAGATCAGGATGCCCGGATTCGGACGGCCGAGAGGGTTCCGTTTCGGTCTTCCAATTTCGAGCTTCCCTCCCCGATGCTTGTCTTTTGTCGGGGAAAGGATGCGTGTCCCCGACGTCCCTTATCGGGGATCGGGGACAAGGTTTCGAGCTTTCATCCCTGATTTCATCCCCGACAAAAGATGTCGGGGACAAGGTTTCGAGCTTCGAGTGTTCCAGCCATCTCGCCATGGTGGCAAAGAGATTCTCCGGATCAATCGGCTTGGTGACGTAGTCGTTCATCCCGGCCTCCAAACATCTCTCCCGATCCCCCTGCATCGCATGGGCAGTCATGGCGATGATGGGCAAGGAGCGAGGGACGCCGCTTGCCTCTTGCCCCGGTTCCTGAGCGTGTCGAAGGACGCCCGGTTCCTGAGCGTGTCGAAGGACGCCCGGTTCCTGAGCGTGTCGAAGGCCGCCCGGTTCCTGAGCGTGTCGAAGGACGCCCGGTTCCTGAGCGTGTCGAAGGAC
>JAOZRQ010000150.1:0-8707 GCA_029940115.1 Desulfobacterales bacterium | reverse complement strand
GACGCCCGGTTCCTGAGCGTGTCGAAGGACGCCCGGTTCCTGAGCGTGTCGAAGGACGCCCCCCTCGCCCGACTCCCAGTCCCTGATCGCCCGTGTCGCCTCATACCCATCCATTTCAGGCATCTGAACATCCATCAGGACAATGTCATAACGCCTGCCTTCAGATGGCGAACATATCCCCTCCACCGCCTCCCTGCCGTTGTTTGCGGTCTCCACAATCACCCCGGATTCACGAAGTATCTCCGAGGCCACTTGGCGGTTGATGGCATTGTCCTCCACCAGCAGAACCCGTATTCCCCTGACTTGGGTCATTGTGTCTGGCATTCTGTTTGTTCTTCTCTCCTTCTCTGCTTTTGGAGCCTTCTTTCCGAACACCTCCATGATGGTGCGGAACAACAGGGGGATTTTCACAGGCTTGTTCAGAAATGCGTTCGCCCCTTCCGTCTCCGCCTGACGCATCTCCTCTTCCCGGCCAAAGCCGGTCATCATGATGATCGGTATCGGGTCGCCACCATCCCCGTGCCCATGCCCGGAACGGGCATGTTCTCCTTTCCGAATGGCCCTTATGGTCTCGATGCCGTCCATGCCCGGCATCTTCCAGTCCATGAACACCAGTCCGTACGGATCTTCCCGAGAAGCCTCTGCCAGTCTCTCCAACGCCTCCTTCCCCGAAGGAGCCAATGACACCTTGAAACCGAATGTCTCCAACACCTCCTGCAAAAATTCCCGAAAAATTCTGTTGTCGTCCACAACAAGGAGCTTCATCCCCGTCAGATCCGGAGGAATCTCAAACTTGTATTCCTCATCCTTGGACTGCCGGGCAAACTCCGACGTGAAACAGAAGACGCTCCCCTTTTCCATCTCACTCTCCGCCCATATCTCCCCACCCATCAGCTCCACAAGACGCTTGCATATGGTCAGTCCGAGACCCGTGCCGCCGTATTGGCGGGTGGTGGAGCCGTCCGCTTGGGTGAAGGCCGTGAAGAGTTTGGATATCTGCCCCGGAGGTATCCCGATGCCGGTGTCCTGGATCGAGAATTTGAGTCGGACCTTGTCGGACGAGGGGGCTTGCTTATCGCCGCTTGCCGCTCGCCTCTCGTCCTCTTCCACCTTGATGAATATCTCTCCTTGGGAGGTGAATTTCACCGCATTGCTGACCAGATTGATGAGCACTTGGCCGAGGCGCAGGGGATCGCCGACCAGGCTGCACGACACGTCTTTGGAGAGGGAGATGATCATCTCAATCCCCTTTCGGGTGATCCGGTCGGAGAACATGTCGGAGAGGTTTTCCGTGAGCTCATGCAGGCAGAAGCCCACCGACTCAAGGTCCAGCTTGCCGGCCTCGATCTTGGAATAATCGAGGATGTCGTTGATGATCCCGAGCAGGACCCGGGCCGATGTTCTGATCTTGTCGAGATAGTCATGCTGCTTGGCGGACAGATCGGTTCTCAACGCCAGATCCGAGAATCCCATGATGGCGTTCATCGGGGTCCGGATCTCATGGCTCATGTTCGCCAAGAACTCGCTCTTGGAATGGGTCGCGGCCTCGGCCTTCTCCTTGGCGGCCTGAAGCTCCGTGGTGCGCTTCTCCACCAGCTTTTCCAGTTCGTCCTTGTGGGAGATCAGCACCCTCTCGGCCTCCTTCACCTCCGTGATGTCCCTGATGACGCCGACCAGCGTATTCTCACGGGTGGCCGGATGCTCAAACAGCGCCCGTTTGGTTGAGATGATGTGGAGTCTGCCGGATGCGTCCGTGAACCGCTCCTCATTCACGTTCTCAAGCCCCGTGCCGAAGACCATGTCATCCTTTTCCCAGAAGATTTTCGCCTCCTCCTCGGAGAAGAAGTCGTATTCCGTCTTCCCCGACAGCGCCTCCATGGAGAATCCCACAAATTCACAGTACGCGTCATTCAATATGATGTAGCGGTGCTGTTCATCCTTCACAAAGATCGGATCCGGGACCGAATTGATGATGTTGTTGAGAAACTCCTTGGAGAGCTCCAGCTTCTCCTCGAAATCCTTCCTTTCCGATATGTCATGGGAGACCACGCCCACATGGGTGACCTCGCCCTTTTCATTGAAATAGGGGGAGTAGATCACTTGATAATATCCCATGCCCCGGCCGTGAAAGTTGAACCACGTCTCGTACTTTTTCTCTTGGCCGGCAAGGCATTGATCCACGTTGGTTCTGATGTTCTTCTGAAAGATGTCCCTTCCCCACACCTCGGACATGGTATGCCCCACGATATTCTCCCGGGTTTTGTTGTAGGCTTCGCAATAGGCTTTGTTTGCAGCCTCGTAAACATAGTCTCGGTTCACCATGGTCATCAGATCCTTGGACGCGCTGGCGATGAATTCAAACCGTCTTGAGGCCTCCTCAGCCTGTTTTCTCTTTCCGATGTCAATCGCGGTGGTCAGCAGGCATTCCTGATCCCCCACCCGGATCGGTCCTGCGGACATGAGGCTGTGAATGATTTCCCCATCTTTTTTGCGAATCTGCACCTCGATGTTGTGAAAGCCCCCCTGATCCGTTGTCAGGAAGATGATCTCAGCCAGCGACTCGGCGGAGAAAATCCCGAGACCCGATGAGGTCTTCCCGATGATCTCCTCCCGTATGAACCCCAAGGCATTCAGAAAATGACTGTTCACCTCGATGAAACGGCCCGCGTTCAGTTCGGTGATCATCATGAAGACCGGATTCAGCTCGAATGCCTTTGAAAAGAGTTCCTGAATCTCACGGACTTTCTCCTGGGCCTGCTGTTGCTGTATGGCTGCGCCGAGAATGCCGGCCGCGGCCTTGAGGATGTCGATCTCAGCGGCCGACCACTCTCTCACCGTCACGCAGTCATCAAATCCGAAAAACCCCCACCATTCGTCTCCTGTGAAAATCGGGACTGCCGCGACGGAGCGGATCCCTTGGGACAGGAGCATATCCCGCTCAGTCTGGGGAAACGTCTCCGGATTTCCGTGAATCGTCACCTCCTTGCTCATCAATGTTTCCCATCGCCCGAAACCGCCGGCCTGATATGAAAAGGACTGGAGTTTCGCATTCTCCTTCTGTGAGGGAATCCCGGGAGCGGTCCATTCGCAACGCTGACTGGTGAGAATGCGACCGTCCTTTTCCGTATGGTTCTCGAAGATGTAAACCCGGCTGACCTCCGTGCTTTTCCCCAAGTTTTCCAATATGTACTGGATGTTTTCTTCCCATGAGGAGACGCTCAACAAATGTCTCGCCACATCCGCCAGAGATTGAAGCACCGCCTCTCGTCGGCGAAGGGCGTCCTCAACCTGCTTCCTCGCGGTGATATCCTGGATATGCGCGAGGATGTATTCCACGGAGCCGTCATCACGGCGGATGCAAGTCATGGAGATGATGGTGAATACGACCTTTCCGTCCTTGCATAAGAATCGCTTATCCATGGAATAGCCATCCACCTCGCCTGAGATCAGCCGGTCCAACAGGACCAGATCCGGTTTGAGAACTTCGGGATCGGTCAGCTGGGTCCAAGAGGTCTGCAGGAGCTCGTCCCGCCGATATCCCAGAATCTCACAGAGCCGGTCATTGACGTAAATCCAGCCTTTGTCCAAGGATATCAGCGCCATGCCGCCCAGACCCATTTCAAAGTATTTCCGGAACAGCTTTTCGCTCTCCTCCCGGGACTTCTGGACCTGCCTCTGTTCGTCCAACCGAGTGGTCAACCGCTCAGATAATTCAGCCGCCACCTGTTTCCGCCGCTCCCCCCGGATCAGAAGACACAAAGAGGCAAACACCACCCCGGCAAAGATCAGATCCTTACGCCACCCTTCGCTCATGCCCCACAAAAAAGATATGAGGACCGCCGAAACCAGGCAGATGATCCACATTCGTCTCATTGCACACCTCTGATATGGCTGTAAGCTGTAAACTGCAAGTCGTAAGCCGTAAGCCGTAAGCCGCAAGTTGTAAGTTGTAATCTGTAAGTTGTAATCTGTAATCTGTAAGTCGTAAACTGCAAACCATAATTTGTAAGCTTCAAACTTGCAACTTCAAACTTGCAACTTCGGGCTTACAGCTTTTTTCCACAGTCTTTTCCAACTCTCCGTCAATAAAGGGTTTTTTCAGAAAGTTCCGGATCCCCATCACTTTGGCCTGCTCCTCTGTCACCATCTCGCTGTAGCCGGTGCAGAGAATGATCGGGATGTCAGGGCGGATCCGAAACACCTCTTCGGAAAACTGGATGCCTGTCAGATTTGGCATGGTCGTGTCCGCGATGATCAGGTCCACATCATCCGGGGAGGCCTGAAACGCATCAAGGGCCTCGACGCTGTCGGTGTATGCCCTGACCTTGTATCCGAGACGGATCAGCTTGGTTTCGATCATTCGGGCGATCGGCTCCTCGTCATCCACAACGAGGACGCGGAGACCCGCCGAGGGGGGACGTTTCAGATCGCTGAACTCCTCGGAAAGCGTGTCGTCAGTTTCATGGACAGGGAAGAAGACGTGAAATGTGGTCCCTTGGCCCGGCTCGCTCTCAGCGCTGACAACGCCTCCGAACTCCCGGACAATGCCGTAAACGGTGGAGAGACCGAGCCCCGTTCCTTCGCCGACCGCCTTGGTGGTGAAATAAGGGTCGAAGATTTTCCCCAAGGTTCCCTGATCCATGCCGTGCCCATTGTCCTTCACAGTAAGACAGACGTAGTGCCCCGGGGGCATGTCCATGGATCCCGGGATTTGCTCCGAATCGGTTGCCATTTCCGTCAGGCCGACTTTTAGCACAGAGGCCCCTTGATCCCGCATGGCATGGTACGCATTGGTGCAGAGGTTCATGATGATCTGATAAACCTGGGTGGGGGCCGCCAGGATGGGCTTGCATGTCTCGTCCATCTTTTCCTCAATTCTTATGGTGGAGGGCAATGTCCCCCGCAACAGTTTCAGGGCCTCTCTGATCACCGGCTGAATCCGCATGGACTGACGTTCCTGCTCCCCCTTTCGACCAAACGCGAGAATCTGGCTGATCAGATCTGCGGCCCTTCTCCCGCCTTGCTCAATCCGCTCAAGATATTGTCGGGCGTCGCTCTCTTTCGGAATGCTGAACATGGCGAGTTCGGTGTAGCCGAGTATCGCACAGATGATGTTGTTGAAGTCATGGGCGATGCCGCCGGCCAAGGTGCCGATGGCCTCCAGTTTCTGGGCCCGCCGCAGGTGCGCCTCCAGTTCGACTTCCCGGGTCACGTCCCGAGAGACCGAGACGATGTTCACGACCCTGCCTTGGGTGTCAAACACCGGGGAGACGGCCGACTCCGCCTTATATGACGAGCCATCCTTGCGCTGGTTCGTGAACATCCCCCGCCATGTGTTCCCTTGTCGGACAGTATTCCGGATATCTTTGTAAAAGGCCTCGTCGTTCTCCTCACTTTGCAGCATGCCGACATTCCGCCCCATGGCCTCTTCCCGGGAATAGCCGGTATGCCGTTCGAATGTGGGGTTGACATACTGGATGAGACCGTCGGGATCCGTTATGACAAAGGCTTCAGCGGCCTGTTCGATTGCCGTGGTCAGGCGGTTCCGGTCCTCCTCGGCCAGCATTCGCTCATGGCTTGCCTGCTTAAGCTTTTGGGTGGAATGGGATAGTTTCTCTGTACGTTCATGAAGGGTGCGTTCCAGGCGATCCCGATGGCGCTTCAGTTCCAGATGCGTCTGCACCCTTGCGTTCACGATGGCCGGGCTGAAGGGCTTGGCGATGTAGTCCACCGCGCCGAGTTCGAAGCCGTGGGCCTCATTGACATCCTCCCCCATGACCGTGATGAAGATCACCGGGATGTCCCGGGTGATCGGATCTGTCTTCAATCGCTGGCAGACCTGATATCCGTCCATGTCCGGCATGATGATGTCCAGCAGAATCAGATCCGGCGGATCAGTGGACATGGTGCATTCAATCGCCTCCCTGCCGCCTGTTGCGCCAATCAGCTGGTACGATCCTTTCAAGTTCTCTGTCAATATCCGGATATTGACCGGCTCATCATCCACGATCAATATCTTCTGCTCTCTGAAATTATCCGGCATCCCTCTTCTCCTTCATCTTTTCTGCCCGTGAACTTGAACATTTCTGATTCTAACGGATTTTGTGGTCTGAAGCCGTTTTTTGAACGCAGAGGCCGCAGAGGGCCGCGAAGTCTCATCCCAATCTCCGCGGTCCTCCGCGTCCTTCCGCGGCCATAAGCTTTCCCCGTAGCCCTTTCTCGCTTTTGCGTCTTATTTGCCAGAGAAAAGATCTGTGGATTCCTGCTTTCGCAGGAATGACAGCTTGTTTTAAGCTCGTCAGAAGAGGCACAAGCTCGGCGTTGAGTGCGTCGTAGCCCGCCTCGTTCAAATGAATGAAATCCCTTTGGTATGCTTTTTTCAGAAGCCCGTTTTCATCAGCCAGCACCGGTACGGTGTCAAAGTGGATGACCCGCTCTCCTTCAAGCGAATGGAGGAAGGCGTTCACTTCTTTTCCGGCTTGGACGATGTCGTCTGACCAGAAGGGCCGGCGGATGAGCGGTACCTCCCCAATGGGAAAATGGGTGGTCAGAATGACGGTTGCTCCGATATCAAGGGACTTTGAGACGATTGCTGCCAGATTCGACTTGCAATCCGCGACAATGGCCTCCTTTCGATGCGGAAACAGAGGGATCCCCTTGAAATCATTGCCGCCGGCCTGCAAAATGAGAATGTCAGGACGCAACGGTCTGACATGATCGTCGAAACGGGCGTTGATCTGCGCCGAGGTCTGGCCGTTCACGCCTCGGTTGACAAATTTGAAGTCAGGAAGCCCCGAAGGCGCTGTCCAAGCTTTCGCTCTTGACGAGCCAAAGAATACGACCGTTCGCGTGTCACCGGCATCATTTTGTTTAGAATCGGCAGGGTAAAATCGAAGCCCCAACGGATCCAATCTCACAGCGGTCAGTTGCATGTAAAATGATTTGCCGTAGTCAAAGATACACAGGTTTGCTGTGAGTGAAGCCAGCAAAGCCATTGACAATAAAATGATGGATAATCGCATATTACACCGAATATGTCCAGAGCCCAGAACCCAGAGGCTTTTTCAACAGTTCATACACGCATGAAAAAGCAACAGAGCACTCCCCGCCTGAATCATCTGCTTGCCTCTTTTTGTGAACCGCCAAGGCGGAAGAAAAAATGCTGCGAAAAATCCGCCGCAGGTGTAGAAAAGCGTGAAAAAGCAGGCGTTTCCTGGCATCCAGGCCGTAGTCAGGGTGACCACATAAACGTATCCCATCAGGGCAATGGCCATGGCCTTGATGCGGCGGTGTCCCCGTATCAGCGCATGAATGACAGCCGGCAAGATCAGCAGGAATGCCAGAGGGCCAAACCATGACAAAGTTTCGTCGGGTTTCCAGTTGATGACAAAAGGCGTTGCCGCGCCCCAATCCCCGAAAACCGGCCAGATAAACAGATCATAGATCTGTTGCACCATGCCGCTTAACCGGAAATCCATCGTCCATTGGCACAGGTGATCCAAGGGTTGGGTAAAATGCGCGCTCTCCAGAACATAGCGAAGGAAATTGGCCAGCGCACCTTGCAAGCCGTCAGCATTCGGCGGAAACTCTGTTGGTGAACCGACCCAGGCTCCTCGGTAGAGGATGTTGTGGAGGAAGAGCCAGCACTGTGAGAAGATGATTCCGGGGACCAGTGCCAAAACCGAGGTCAATTTGTTGCGTCTGATGAGTGTCCACCAAGTGTGAGGGCCATGGCGGCGGATAAGCAGCACGCAGGAGAGGAGAATAAGTATCACCGGGAATGCCAGAGACAGGACCCCGCCTGAAATGCCAAAGAGAATTCCGAGTATCAAAAGGAGCAGATCCTTGATATTCGGCTGTTCCACGCTCCGGGTGATGCCAAGAATACAGAAAAGGGACACGGCCGCGGGGAGAATTTCATCTCCTGGAGACGCTGCCTGATAGACGAGCCTCGGCATGCTCATCACCACCATGGTGACGGTGAAAGCCGTCGGGGGCCATGAATAGCGACGAGCCAGCGCGTAAGTGGAGAAGCCTATGGAAAGATAAGCCATGAACCCGAAAATGCCCATGCCGGATTCCGCATTCAGACGGAGAAGGAGATGGGAAAGAATCGCATGATTCACTGGAAAAAGGGCCTCATCTCCTTTGGAGAAAGCAAAGAAATTCCCCTGCTGGCTGAACAAAAGCATATGGTCAAGGCTGTCCCACTGGTTGCTCATCGGGGAGAGCAACATCGCGCGGATGAGCAGACAGCAGCAACATAAGAAAAGTGCCGTGCTTGCTCCGGGATGGGCTGAGACAAAGTTTTTCAGGATATTTCCGCCCATGGTCAGATGCCCGCGCAGGAATGTCAGGAGAATGAGCGAGATGAGGCAAAGCATCACCTCAACTTTTACCGAGACATCCGGAATCCCGATGATCAAACCGGTCTGAAGTATAAATGAGAGCGCCATCAGCACGGTAATGAGGGCATAAGCGGCTGCCTCGGCGAAGGTATAACCCCAGCGGCGGAAAAGCACGAATCCGGTCAGGCACAATATCCCGATTTCGCAGAGGGACGCAGTTGTGGAAATAATTGTATGCATTCTTTTTACGGTGAAAGTTTGAAGTCAGAGAGATGTGTACAGGACAAAAAGTCGGGAATGGGCGAGAAACCCGGCTTTTTCCCAAACGGGCCGACTCCCCAACTGCAAGAAAAAGCCGG
>JAOZRQ010000648.1 GCA_029940115.1 Desulfobacterales bacterium | reverse complement strand
CTGAAGGCGGAACTGCAAACTGGGGATCCCGGACAAACATTATGTTGAAATCTCTGAGAGCCCAGAACCCATAGCCCCTAAGGAAAAGAATTTGAGTGAGCGAAAACAGGATCTTTTGCGAATGCTTCCCGGTACAGACCATATTCTTGAGCTGACCAAGCAGACGCCTTTTTTTGAAACCATTCCGAAATCGGTTCTGGTTCGGTCGGTCCGTTCGGTGGTTGAGCATTTCCGGTCTGGCATTCTTGATGATGATCCGGATATCAGCGCTGACCGTCTGGCAGATGAGCGGATCCTTGAACAGGTAAAGGATCAGGTGACAAGAGCCATCACCCCGAATCTGAAACCGACGATAAACGCCACTGGTGTGGTGGTCCACACCAATCTGGGCCGATCCCTGCTTGCCGATGAGGCGATTGAGAATCTTCAAATGGTCGCGAGCCGGTATTCAAACCTCGAATTTGACCTCTCCTTGGGGAGACGGGGATCCAGATACAGTTGTGTTGAGGACATCTTATGCGAAATCAGCGGCGCGGAAGCCGGCATGGTGGTCAACAACAATGCCGGGGCCGTGCTGATCTCTCTGGAGACCCTCGCGAAGGGGAAACAAGTGATTGTCTCCAGGGGGGAACTGGTGGAAATCGGCGGCTCGTTCCGAATCCCCGACGTGATGGAGAGAAGCGGCGCGATGGTAAAGGAGGTCGGCAGCACGAACCGAACCCATCTCAGAGACTATGAGAACGCCATTGAGGTGGATACCGGTCTTCTGCTCAAGGTGCATACCAGCAACTACAGTGTGGTCGGCTTTACCACAGCGGTACCCCTGAAGGAACTGGTTGAACTGGGAGCCAAGCATCATGTTCCGGTGATGGAAGACTTGGGAAGCGGAAGCTTTGTTGACTTTTCAAGATACGGCATGATAAAGGAGCCGACGGTTCAGGAGGCGATGGCGGTCGGCCCGGATGTGGTGACATTCAGCGGGGACAAGCTTCTCGGAGGCCCCCAAGCCGGCATCATCCTCGGCAAAAAAGATCGGATTGATGAGATACGCAAGAACCCGATCAACCGGGCCCTCCGCATAGACAAGCTGACCCTGGCTGCTCTCGAAAGCACCCTGCGCCTTTACAGAGACCCAGAAAAGGCGATTCAGGCCATCCCCACGCTCCGAATGCTGACGTCGCCCCTCTCCGTGATCGAAAAAAAGGCGGAAAAGCTGGCCCACCTGCTGAAAGATTTGGATGACTCTCGTGTATATATTGAGTTGATGAACCTCTCCTCCCGGGTCGGCGGCGGTGCGCTTCCCCTTCAAGACCTCCCGAGCAGATGTGCGGGGATCCGGGTGAAGGGGATATCAGTCAACACCATTGAACGGTTCATGCGGGAACATCCCCCTCCCATCATCGGAAGAATCGAAGATGACCTTTTTGTCATGGACCTCCGGACCATCGGAGAGGATGAGCTTCCGGTCATTGAAACAGCCTTTAAAAGCCTGTTGAAAGTGTTATAGATTTTAACAAAAAATTGTCTGGAGTGCCAAACTTGCAGTGACTGGAGTGCCAAACTTTCAGTTTGGCAGAGACCCCGGTTTCCGGGCTTGCCAAACTACAAGTTTGGCACTCCGGAGTTCTATGCATGCCGTGACTGGAGTGCCAAACTTTCAGTTTGGCGGAGACCCCCGGTTTTCAGGCTTGCCAAACTGCAAGTTTGGCACTCCGGAGTTCTATGCATGCCAAACTTTCAGTTTGGCAGAGACTTCGGTTTCCGGGCTTGCCAAACTGCAAGTTTGGCACTCCGGAGTTCTATCCCTGACTCGGATGTTCTCCTTGCACTTCCGCACTCCTCTTGGATCTGGATATTTTTGAGAAGTCCCAACAGACAACAGACAACGGACCACTTACATGAAAGAAAAACTGCATCGCCATCGCAGTTCCACGCGGGAATTTCTGGTTTCCAAGGCAGACGCATCGGAATCGGGCCGGGGACTGGCAGACAAGGGGCCTGATATCAGCTTGGCGTCTGTGTTGGATCATCTGTCAAAAGAGTTTCCGGATATTCTTTCGGGAAAACCATTTACCGACGCGGCCATGAGCCGCTTGAACGCCTCATCCCAATTCGGGGCCATGGCCATCCGGGTGGACGCGTTCTTTGATCTGGGAATGTGGAAACCAGAAGAGAAAACGGATGCGGAAAAATATCTCCTCACGATTTTGTCCGACGCCGCCAGAACCCTCAATTCCGTATGCGGCTCATCCGAGGCCGGTGAAATGGGGATATGGGGCCTGATTGAGCAGGGGGTGTTTGGATGCTTTTTTCCTGGAAAAGATGAAGCCTCCTCTTTGAACCTGGCTGAAACCATCCAGACAAGATTTGCGTCTCACCGAAAGCGGACCCTGACCATCGGCATCGCCTCCCATCCGCTGATCCATTTCAGCAAGTATCAGATCCTCGAAAACGCATGCAAAGCCCTTGAACATGGGATTTTTTCCGGGCTTGGCAGTATGGCCGCGTTTAACGCGGTGACCCTGAACATCAGCGGCGACAAGCTGTACCAGCAGGGGGATATCCCTGAAGCCATCAAAGAGTTCAAGCGGGCGCTGATGCTTGATCCTGCGAATCTGAATGTCCACAACAGTCTTGGCGTCTGCTACGGTGCCATGGGAGTCTATGACAAGGCATTTGAGGCGTTCAAGTCGGCCATTCGCTTGGATACCCGCGAGGTCATGCCCATATACAACGCTGGTCTGACCACCATGCTCATGGGAAACCGGGAGCTCGCCATCAAATACCTGCTTGCCGCGGGCCGTGTCGGGGAAGATGTGTTTGAAGTGGCTTTTCAGACCGGCAGGCTCTATCTTGAAGTGGGGAAGCCCACAGAGGCAAAGGCATTCCTTGAAAAAGCCGCGGGACTGAGGCCGGAATCCGGCGCGGTCTTTCGCCATATCGGGGAGTGTTACGCGGCCTTGAACATGCGGGAGGAGGCGATTCAGACATATAAAAAGGCGATCAAGCAGAATCCCTACGATGCCGCGTCGCTTTCGGCCCTCGGACATCTTTTTGAGATTCAGGAAAAGGAGATTGAAATCGCCACGGTGTTCTGCCAGCACAGCGTGGATATTTCCCCTGACAATGGCCTCTACCGATACAGACTGGGCCGGCTTCATCTCAAACAGAAACGGCTGGATGAGGCATTGGATGAATTTGTCAAAGCCACGGAACGGGGACATGATTGTACCGTGCTGGTTGAAAAGATACAGGAAAGATTGGCTGATGCGTGATTGCGTGATGCGTGATATGTGTTTACAGATCACGCCCTACATCACTTTGCAAGTTCGTACCCCCTCGCTCGGCTCGGATTGGCAAATCCGAGCCGCCGGATTTGTCAATCCGGCGGGAGCATGAAGGGTACGGACTTAAAAAGTGATGTACTATGGAGTTCAACAAAAAGATTGTCCAAGGCCCAGTTCGCAGTTCCGCCTTCAGGCGGTGTCAGACCGCCTGAAGGCGGAACTACGAACTGGGGACTCCGGACAAACATTCTGTTGAAA
>JAOZRQ010000950.1 GCA_029940115.1 Desulfobacterales bacterium | reverse complement strand
TTAAATCTCAAGCCAAGAATCCGAATACAACGCCTTCCCAAGTATGATTCTCACCGTCTTGGCGTAATCCTGCATCTCTTTTGAGAGGCTGCTGATGTCCGGGTCTGTGCCGCCGACTTCCGGATCCTCATCGCCGATCATGCTGTTGATCAGGTCAACGATGTCTTGGCGCTTCCCTTTGGCGATCTCGGTCAGCTTTTCATCCAGAGGATCGGAGATCACTGAATACATCCCGTATTTCTCAAGCATGACCATGTAGGTCTGGTTCAGGATGGGACGCAGGTGGTCCGGGGGGCCGTTGGAGATGTTCGAGAGGCCGCAGGTGCTCTTGGCCCCCGGTGCGATGTCCTGGAGCATCTTCTGGAACTTCATCAGGCTTATCAGCTGGGGCTGCTGGATGTTCACAGGTGTAACGATTCCGTCCACCCAGATCTTCTCATTCGGGATGCCGGCTTCGTTCGCGAAATAGAGCAGTTCCACGCAGAGCGCGGCCCGTTCATTCTCATCCCTGGGCAGGCCATCGGGGCCCCACATCAGGGCGATGAAATCCGCGTTGTTGTCAACGGCAATCGGAACCATCTTTTCATACCGCTCAGGACGCGCCATGATTGAGTTGATCAGATGCGGCTTGTCGCACGGTTTCAGGACCTTCAGCGCGGCCGCAATCGCGTCGATGTTGGATGTGTCCAACACCAGCGGGACATCCGACACCACTTCTTGGACCGTCTGAACCACCCAAGGCATCAGCTCATGCCCCTCTTTCTTGGCCGGACCGAGGTTGATGTCAATATGATCCATCCCTTTCTCCTTCTGGAAAAGGGCTTCTTCCTGAATCGGCTTCGGATCCCGCTCTTTGAAGGCCTTGCCGATTTTTTTCGATATGACATTCAGACTTTCACCAATCAGAAACATAAAATTCTCCTTATTTGAAACTTGAGACTTGAAACTTGAAATTTGAAACTTGAAACTTGAAATTTGAAACTTGAAACTTGAAATTTGAAACTTGAAA
>JAOZRQ010000949.1 GCA_029940115.1 Desulfobacterales bacterium | reverse complement strand
ATTCTCAAATCCTTCGGTGAGCAGCTCCCCAAACCAGCAGGTCAGCCCGGGTTGGCCCCGGGTCTCATAAAAGAGCCGCTGGGTCACTTCCGGCTCAACCTTCTGACCGCTCTCCGTCTCATGCCACCTGAACATGCGCTCCACCTCCTCAAACGTGAGGTTGGGGATATGCAGGCCACGCTGGACATTGAAGGGCGATCCAGAGACATTTTCAATGCCGAGGACGCTTCTGACACCGATCAGGGCCAGCCCGTGGAGCATGCAGGTCTTGTCGCCGGATGCCTTCTCCGCCTCGTTGAGCCTCATCATATGCATGTCCCGGAACGCGTTTGCAAAGCTGTTGATGAAAGTCGCCCCCAGCGCGTCGAACTCATCTATGATCAGGATCAGGGGTTTTGGAAAATGGGTCTTTGTGAATAGCTGGGGCATCTCCTTCCAAGATTGGATCGCTGGCAGATCCCTTCCAAACCATGCGTTCAACTTTTGCACAAACACATTGAGGACATCCTCTCCCCTTGTCTCCTCCTTCGCGGACTGCATGGTGATGATGCCGGCCTCGAAATCGCCACAAGCCCTGATCCTTGCCAAGGTCTGTTGCATTATCCAACTCTTCCCAGCTTGGCGGGGTGCCCAGACGGTGATGTAATGCCCGCCTTTATTCGGATTTTTCCCGACCAGTTGGGCATATGCTCGGTCAATCAGTTCCTCCCTAAGGACATGATAGTGCAACTCCTTGTCCACCGGTCCGTAAGATGAAAATTTTCGCATGACATGCTCCTTATTTTTGTGAGCTGTAAGCAAAAGCCACAACACTTTGCAAGTTCGTGCTCGGACCCGACATCTTTTGTCGGGGATTGGGCCTCCGCCAAACTGCAAGTTTGGCACTCCGGGGCCTCCGCCAAACTGCAAGTTTGGCACTCCGGGGCCTCCGCCAAACTGCAAGTTTGGCACTCCGGGGCCTCCGCCAAACTGCAAGTTTGGCACTCCGGGGCCTCCGCCAAACTGCAAGT
>JAOZRQ010000647.1 GCA_029940115.1 Desulfobacterales bacterium | reverse complement strand
AGCTAAAAATTTTCAGGATCGATACCCAATTCTCTGAGTTTCTCAGCCAGATTCCGAGCCTTTTCTTCTGCTTCATTCGCTCTCTTTCTTTCATCCTCGGCTTTGCTGCGTTCGTCCTGCCAATCTTTCAGGACAAACGGGCTGTAAACCGGATCATCCGCAAGTTGTCTGAAAGAAGGCCGGGTATAAAGATCCTGCTCACGGAACTGAAACCCCGGGAGCACACCCGACCGGATGACCCCGCCCCGCACAGGACGAATCGGGGAATAGAACCCCCTGCGGTTCATATGGTAAAAAGCGGTTTCTCTGCCGAGCCGGTCCAAGATGAAGTATTCTCTGACTCCTCCGTGGCTGTATTCGGACTTTTTTTCCACAGTGTCTCTTTCGATATCTTTCTTTGTGGAATCCGACAGAAATTCAAGGCAGATGTCGAAAATTCCCGCGTAACTCCGATCGGAAGGAGCAAATCGGACAGGGTTGGTGTTCAGCACAAGGGAAAGGTCCGGCCTGCGGATCACCGTCTTGTGGGGCAGGGGCAACCTGAAACCCATGTCCGTTCCGAAAATCTCCGCAACAGGATTTGTTATGAGATACTCCCTCAGCAACGGATAAAACCATTCAAACATGAGATAACTCTGATGATCGCTCATGGGTCTCTCCTCCAGCACGCCGTCGTTCCACTCGAAAATGTGATCATTGTCACCGACATATTCGTAATATTTTTCCCAGTATTCCCTTTCCGAAACCCGCAGGCCGTCGGGAGAACGGGGAGCCGCGTCGGAGTGCGGCAGAGGAAAAAACTTGCCGATTTTTTCAGGCTGTTCCTGCAATGTTTTCATGGTTAAGTATCCTTAGTTTCCTGACCCCTTCAAGGAAGGAATGCCGGGTGACAGCCGAATTCTAGAGCTTTCAACATAATCTTTGTCAGCTCGGAGTGCAAAGCCTGCCTTGCGAGTCCCTGAGATTCACGGATCTGTTCACGCACGACTCGCAAAGCAGGCTTTGCACTCCGGACAATCTTTTTGTTGAACTCTATAAGAAGGGGAATCCTTACCCTTTGTTATGCTCTTTCCTTGCAGTTCTTGTTCTTCTCATCCGCCTTGCCGCGGCTTTCTGTTTTTCCGCACGGTCGCGGACCTGCCGAAGTGCATCTTCTCCCCTGTCATCTTCCTGGGCAAGATACCCTGCGAGCGCGGCCACGGTCGGATATCTGAACAGGTTGACGACCGGAATGTTGAGGCCGAATTTCTCCCTCAACATGTTCTGGACCCGGATGATGAGAAGCGAATGTCCCCCGAGGTCGAAGAAGTTGTCGTGAACTCCGACCTTCTCCAGGCCGAGCGCTTCCTGCCAGACTCCGGCGATGCGGCGTTCCGATTCGGTCCGGGGCATGACATAGCCTGTCTCCATGTCCGGGCGGAGACCTTCGGGATCCGGCAGGGCCCTGCGATCCACCTTGCCGCTCGGCAGCAGGGGAATATCTTCCATTTGAATAATGTACGAGGGGATCATGTAGTCTGGAAGCGTGGTTCTGATATGATTCCGCAGTTCGCCGACATTCAGTTTGTCTCCGCCCGTCACATAGGCGGCCAGCTCGTTCTCCTCATTCCCCCTGAAATCTTTGGCGATGACGGCCGCATTCTTTACTGAGTTGTGTGAGAGGAGCCGGTTTCTGATCTCTCCCAATTCGATTCTGTATCCCCGGATCTTGACTTGATCATCGTTGCGGCCCAGAAATTCGATGTTCCCGTCCGGGAGCCAGCGCCCCAGATCACCGGTTCGGTACATGCGTCTGCCCGGTTCAAACGGGTTTTGTACGAACTTCTCCTTTGTGAGATACTCCCGGTTCAGATAGCCGCGTGCCAAGCCCGCACCCGCGATGCATATCTCTCCGGGGATGCCGATGGGAACGAAATTGAGAGTATTGTCAAGTATGAAGAGCCTAATATTCGGCATGGGTTTGCCAATTGGCACGATAGGAGAATCTGATCGGAAATCAGAATCGACATGGAAGAGAGCGGTGTTGACACAACTTTCCGTAGGACCATAAACATTGGCGATGGTCAGGTTCAAGTATTTCTCATATCCATAAAATTTTCCTGACAGCCAGCAAGACAGCTGTTCCGCTCCCAGATTAATATGCTGAATTGTGTTCGGCAACTTTGCTCCGCTTTCTATCAGGGAGGAGAGAAACGTGGGGGTCAAGTCAATAAGATCAATAGATTTCTCGTTCAGAAGAGCAACAAAAAGATGAGGATTAAGCAGGGTCTCTTCTGAGATTATGTACAATGCATTTCCCTGAATAAGAGAGGAAAAGATTTGCTGAACTGATACATCAAAAACAAACGGAGCCGTCATCGCTTCTTTCATGTTGCCGCCTCCGACGAGTCGGTTATACAGAACCTGCGTCAGCCCGCAGACCATATTCACTACTGAACGATGCTCTATCAGCACGCCTTTGGGAACACCGGTGGAACCGGAGGTGTAGATCAGATAAGCCAGATGATGAGGAGATGCGGAACGGGCCGGATTCGACGAAAATTCATGCCGAATGTCATGAATGTCAATCGCTTCGGCGCTCATGTCCAGTGATTGTATAAGCTTACGATCTGAAAGAGTAGCCTTGCAACCGCTGTCACCAATCATATGCTGTATCCGTTCCTCCGGATACCCCGGATCCATCGGCACATAAGCCCCCCCTGCCTTCAGAACGCCCAGAATGCCCGTGATCATCCATTCCGAGCGTTCCAGAAGCAGCCCCACCCGGTCATCCGGCTGAATCTGGTATTCATCTGTCAGGAAATGGGCGATCCGGTTGGCCTGCTCGTTCAGTTCCCGGTATGTGAGCTGGGTCTCCTCAAAGACCACCGCGATCTTGTCCGGTGATTTTTCCGCCTGTTCTTGAAACATATCCACAACGGTCTTGTCCGCAGGATAGTCTGCATCCGTGTCGTTCCATTCCACCAGCACCTGATGTTGTTCAGCCGCAGTCATCAGGGGGAGTTCGGAAATCCGTTGCCTGGGATTCTCCGCAATCGCTTCCAGCAGGGTTTGGAAATGCCCGATCATCCGGCGGATCGTGTCCGCTTCAAACAGGTCCGTGCGGTATTCCACAGTTCCGGTCAGACGACCGTCCATCTCCATCATGTCAAAACTGAGATCAAACTGGGCGGTCTCTCTCTCCACATCCAGCAGATCCATGCTCAGGCCAGGGAGTTCCATTTTCAAAGGCACATTCTGCATGGAGAACACGATTTGGAACAGCGGGGTGTGGCTTAATCGCCTCGGGGGCTGAACCGCCTCTATCAACTGGTCAAAGGGGATGTCCTGGTGAGCGTAGGCGTTTAGTGTGACTTGGCGCACTCTGCTCACCAGATCGGGGAATTCGGGATCCCCGGACAGGTCCGCTCGCAATACCAGCGTATTGACAAAAAGGCCGATCAGATGCTCGATCTCCTTTCGGTTCCGGTTGGCGATGAGCGTGCCGATCAGCATATCCTCTTGGCCGGTATAGCGGAAGATCAGGGTTGAGAATGCCGCGAACAGGGTCAT
>JAOZRQ010000646.1 GCA_029940115.1 Desulfobacterales bacterium | reverse complement strand
TTCCCTGAACTGATTTCCTGTCAATGGAGTATAATTGAAGAAGCCAGTCCTGCTTATAATTGCATAGCTTGGTCTGTCGATGAGCAAACGCGAACTTATGATCCTCATCGAATAGATGAACCGGAAATTGGTGATGGTGACGGAATATTTGAAACCTCAGATATGGATGCCTTTTATTTTAAGAAGAAAAAGCTGAAACCTACAGCTGACGATCATAAGGATGCGGAAGTAATGTATTATCCTTATTTTTGTGATTATAACCCGGATGAATCTCCCCCTCTTGTGGCATGTGATGATGTTGATGATGTTGATGATCTTCGTTTGGAAGCTCTGGAGGATTATCCGCCGGAAACAGGGTTCCACGCCGCAAAAAAGGCAGAATGTGACGGTGTGCATAACAAATGGATCATGTACACAAGCAAGATTGGCATGGAACCAGTCATATTGCATGTCTGGAACCAGCTGAATGGTATTAATTACTACGGATATCCTAAAAGATTTTACAAATAGACAGTAATTCGTGGTGTAAATTCAGGTCGAGACATTTTTTTGGCTGAGTAGAAAATCTGTGTTATCCAAAGCTCACAGGTTTTACGATCTCAATTTGTCCTATCTTTGCCAAGGAGTCAAGGAGGAATGGTATGAAAAGGGCGTTTATAACAACGGCGATCCTTATGCTTTCTTTTGTATTGCTGTGCTTCGTCGCCGGTTCGGAAGTTTCGGGTCAGCAGGTGCGGAGTGAGACAGATATGAAAATTGTTTTTGATGAGAAATATGAAGCTTGGAAGGAATGGCGCAAAAAACACAGCTACAGATCAGATCACGCCTGTAACAAACCCTTTGGGGCGATTGTAAAACTGGGAGTGAATGTGCTCCCCCACATTTTTGGAAAAATGGAGAGCTATTCTGAAGACAGCATTCTTGAAATCGCCGTACTCAGAATCACCGGAAAGCGTTTTGAAAAGCCTGAACTGTCTGATCTGGGAGGCTCCGAGATGTTTGCAAAGCTGTATATCAGATGGTGGGAGGAAGGCCATAAGCAGACCCGGCAGAAATTTGAGGAGACATACCGGGAACTGAGAAAGCAGAAATCCCGGGACAGCAAAGGAGCAAAAGACAGATGCCGGCGGATAAGAAATCTCGGCATTCAGGCAATACCCTATGCAATCAAAAAGATAAGGGGCGGCGACACAGAGATGGTTCCCCTCCTTTCGGAACTGACCGGCGGCGAGACGGAGAAAGCCGCAAGTGCGTCCGAATGTGTGTCCTGGTGGAACAGTAACAAAGAAAAATGGACCATTCCTTTTCCTAAATAGGTTCTCTCGCCGATCTTCCGGTCCCCGCACCCGCGGACGAAGGCCCCCATGTCGGTTTCGGAATCTTATCCCGGGAAAGATGCCGAAGATGTTCCGATCCGTTTGAAACTCTCCGCCCTGTTCAGCAGACAGATATATGGGAAATCAGTCAGTGGGGAGACTTTCAGTCTGAGAGACGATGCGAACCGTCCTGTCAGCGGAAGGACGGAGCTCATTTGCTCGGATGACAGCCCGGAGGTGGTGGCGGGAATCGGTCTCACACCCGACCGCCGTCTGAGGCACAATGCCGAATACCGGATTCTCATCGCCGGTGTCAGGGGATTCGGGAAGGACCAGGTTGTGAATGGGAGTCTGACGTTCACGACCTTCGATCCGAAGGTGACCGGTTCGGCAGATGTGGGGCACCCATACGACATCAGCTTGCCGAACGATGACAGGATCGCCGTCGCGAACGGGGACATGGGGGATCCCGATGCGAATCGTCACGGCATCGTGCTGCTCGATGTCAGCGACCCGGGGAATCCCGTGAGACTGGCGGAACATCCGATGGCGGGAGACACCTTCGGCGTTCATGCGGCCGGGGACACGGGCGTTCCCGGTCTCGGAGGGCGGCCGCTCGTGCTGGCCGTCACCGGCGGGATGAACAGCGTGAGCAGCTTCGAGGTGCTGAAGGTGACCGGTGAGAATCAGGACAGACTTGAGAAGGCCGGTTCCGCCCTTCTTTCCATGGATCAGACCTCCCTGCACAACGGCAGATGCATCGGAAATGTGCCGTGCATGCCGGGAATTCCGAGGGCGGTCACCCTGCCCGGCGGCGACAACGCATACGTCGCCACAACAGGGATCGGCATTCAGGGGATCAGTCCGCATGAGCGGCTGGCTTATGTGAGCGCTTATGACGGGAAGGTTTATATCGTTGACATTGACGATCCGTATGAGGGCACGGAACTCATTGACAGAGACAGGGACGGGACGGACGACCGCATTCTCGGAACAGTCTCCGGGCTTTCCGGGGCCGGCGCAGTTGACTTGGGCATAAATGTCGGATACGTCGCCGACACAGCCGGCGGAAAGGTTCATACGTTTCATCTTCGCAAACCGGAGGTCGATTTTGACGTATATCCTGACGAGGAAACCGAAGTTTCGGCTGATGTCGCGTCCGCATACATCGTGGCGGGTGTGTTTGTCGGAACTGATCCGGAAGACGGTCTGCCGATTCCGGCTGACGACGGCTCTGTTGTGGAGTGGCATGTCGAGGAAGGGGGAGGTTCCCTGTCCAGCCAGGAGAGCAGGACAGAGGACGGTTATGCCATGGTGACTCTCAGCACATCTGTCGTGCCGGGTGACATGTACAAAGTCAGGGCAAAATTAAAAAAGCTTGTCGTTGACGGGAAAACAGGGGATTCGGAGAACATCGCCGCGGTGACCGGGACTTTCCGGGTCGTATCCGGAAAGGCCGCGGACATTTCGGTTTCAAAGAGCAGATCCTCATATGCCGCGGATGAGACGGACAGCATCAGGCTGACCGCAACTGTCAGAGATCAGCATGGAAACCCTGTGGCGGACGGAACGCCTGTCTCCTGGCTCCTCGAGGGGCTGGGTGAATTCCCGGAAGAGGATGCCGAGGAACAGACAGGCGACGGGATCGCCACAGCTCTGATCAGGCCGGGGTTTCTTGCCGGGGATCAGCGTGTCATCGTGCAGGCGGACGGTCATGAGCAGACGGAAATCATGGATGTCACACCTGTCGAAATCACGCTGGTGTCGGAAAAAGACAGCCTGGATGTTCACACTGGCGAGACGACAACCCTCACAGCCACATTTGATGCCGCTGACGGAACCCAGGTCACATGGTTCGCCTCCGACGGAACCATATCCGGCGATTCCGTGGTCACCGGCGGAACGGCAGGAGCTGCTCTCGATTCTTCGGGAGGACGGATCGGCAGTGTTCTTGTCAGTGTGGCCGCGGGCAATTTTGTCAAAGCTGTCCGGATTCCGTCTGTTTCAAGTGCTTCGACAAAAATCAGCGTCGAACACCCCGTCATCGCGGGCGATGCGACCGAAGACGGCACTTTGGGGATAGGGCAGTCTGACGGTTCCGTGGAGCAGATCCCCTATTACGCAAAGACGAGGATAGACATTCAGGGTTCTCCCTCCCAGGCCCGGTCCGACAGAAAGGCCACTCTGCGGGTCACCGCCATGCTGCCTGTGGCCTCCTATCCGTTTGAGGAGACAGCCG
>JAOZRQ010000645.1 GCA_029940115.1 Desulfobacterales bacterium | reverse complement strand
CTTTTTCCCAAAAGGGCCGACTTCCCAACTGCAAGAAAAAGCCGGGTTTCTTTCCACAGTCACCTTTTTTGTCCTGTACACAGATAAAGTTCAACAAAAAGATTGTCCGGAGTGCAGTTTGGCAGAGTCCCCATTTTTCGCTCTGCCAAACTGCAAGTTTGGCACTCCGGAGCGACAGACATTTTCTTGAAAGCTTCAGAATATAACCATTCAAGCTCACGTTCACACTCAAGTTGTCATCTTCACCTTACTGAACGGACTGTCCAACAGCCTCTCAGTATTCAACCTGATGAATACATATATTTGGAACCGTCAAGCCTTGTCTGAAAGATGGAAGGATGCCAAAAAGGGGATTCAATTTGATGGAAAATTTTACCGACACACTCTTCCAAACCCATACGCAATGGAACCGAAGACCCTTTGAAACGCTCGGATTGCAGGAAGCCCGCAGACATCGCTCGGCCCGGTGGCGTTTGCAACTGCTGGGGGGGCTTTTTCTGATTCTTCTTGTTCTGGGAATATGGAATGAGACGCGCACCTCTTTTTACCAATCATATTTCTTTTCCGCATATGCGGCAAAGCTCACCTATCATATGGGACAGGGGCCGAGTCGGCATATGGTCTTCCCAAAGGAAGGCCCTTTCAACAAACACCGCGGATACAGCCGCATACCGGAATTTCGGCGCAGGCTGGAAGCCAAAAATTATGTCGTGACAGAGCAGCCCCGCTTCTCCCCGGAACTCATGGAAATCACAAAAAATGGCCTGACCCCGCCCTATCGGGAATCACCGGTTGTCGGCCTTGCCATTTACAATTCCGAAAATGCTCCCATCTATGACGCTGTCTCATACCTGCGGGTGTTTGACCAGTTTGAGGATATCCCGTCTCTGATGGTGAAATCGCTTCTTTTCATAGAAGACCGCAACCTTGACAATCCGGCAATTCCCTCCAACAACCCGGTGATCAACTGGAACCGGCTGGCCATGGCCGGCATGTTGTACTGCATGAGCAAGCTGGGACTGCCGGTTCGGGTGGAAGGCGGCAGCACATTGGCCACCCAACTGGAAAAATACCGGTATTCCCCCAATGGAAGGACGAGCTCGGTCATGAACAAACTGAAGCAGATGGC
This sequence comes from Desulfobacterales bacterium, assembly GCA_029940115.1. Lineage (GTDB taxonomy): Bacteria > Desulfobacterota > Desulfobacteria > Desulfobacterales > 4be13 > JAOZRQ01. The sequence goes on along the minus strand of JAOZRQ010000645.1, from coordinate 2,429 downwards.
GGCCGCCACGCTCAGGGTCTATAAAGGAGGCCCCGATACCCGGCAGGCGCGGCGGGATATCATCTTGGATTACATCAATACCGCGCCTCTGGCCGCGGTACCGGGCTATGGGGAGATATACGGTCTCGGAGAGGGCTTTCACGCTTGGTTCGGGCGAAGTCTCTTTGATGTGCGCCGGACCTTTTATCTGCCGGACACCGATCCGGAAAAGGTGCAGATATTCAGACAGGCATTGACCCTCATCTGCGCGGTCCGGGCCCCGACCTTTTACATGGTTTACAATTATCCTGCATTGGAGAAGCGGGTGTCCGACTATGTCAGTCTCTTGGAAAAAGGGGGCGTCATCCCCCCGGCGTTCGCGTCCCGTGTGCGTGAGACCCCGGTGGTATTCTCTCCAGGCAAGTATATGTCTGTGCCCGTTCCCTTTTCCATCCGAAAGGCGGTCAACTCGGTCCGCACCAAACTGACCCGGACCCTGAAGGTTGCGGGGTACTATGACTTGGATCGTCTCGACATGAAGGTGGAGACCACGATCAACGCAGCCTTGCAAAAGGATGTCGCCGCTCTGCTTGAAAAACTGAGGCAGTCTGAATTTCTTCAGGAGAACGGCCTGAAGACCCATCGGCTGCTGGGCACGGGAGACCCGGCCAAAGTGGTCTATAGCGTTCTGCTGTTTGAGAGCACTCCTCAGGGCAATCTCCTGCGTGTTCAGGCCGACAGCTTGGACCAGGCATTCGACATCAATGAAGGCATGAAGCTGATCTTGGGCAGTACCGCCAAACTCCGCACCCTTGCCCATTATCTGGATGTGGTCGCGAGGTTGCACCGGGAATTTTCCGGACTTGAGCGGAAGGAGATGAGGAATCACCACAAAACTGCGCGTGACCCGATCACCCGCTGGACCGCCCGGACATTGATCAGATCCCCGAAGATATCAATGGATGAGCTGTTGAAAAAGGCATTGGCGAGAAGCTATTCGGCAAATTCCGAAGAGGCATTCTTCACAGGAGGCGGCATCCACCGGTTCAAAAATTTCCGTTCAAAGCATGACAGCAAAATCATATCGGTGAAGGAGGCCACCATTCATTCGGTGAATCTGGTCTATGTCCGCCTGATGCGCGATCTGGTACGCTTTCACCAGGCGCGGCTCCCTTATGATGCGGGCCAAGTGATGAAGGATGCCAAACATCCCGAGCGCCGCCGCCTTCTGGAGGAGATCGCGGATAACGAGGCCAAAAAGTACTTGGAGCGCTTTTATTACAAATCCCGCCGGAAACCACCCGATGAGGTGCTGAAGGGACTTTTGGGAAGCCGCTCAACATCGGTCCGCCATCTCGGGATCGCATTTTTTGCTTGGCATCCCGGCGCGGGGGAGAGGGAACTGCTCGACTGGATGAAAAAGCAGAACGTGGCGATTTCCGAATACAAGGCCAAGTATCTGGCCCGCGCGTATGGGAAGCCCCATCTGACCATCTCTGATTACGGATTCCTTCTGCGGAAGCATCCCCTTCAACTCTGGTGTGCGGGCCGGCTGATCCAAGACAAAGAGGTCTCGTTGAGAAAACTCCTGACCGAAAGTGTGGATATCCGGCGCGTCTCATCTGAATGGCTGTTTCAGCCCAAGATGAAAAGACACCAGAATCTGCGTCTGCGTACCCGCATCGAAAAAGACGCGTTTGTGGAGATCACCTTGATCTGGAAGCGATTCGGTTTTCCCTTTCAGAAGCTGATTCCCTCTTACGCCACCTCCATCGGAAGCTCCTGTGATCAGCCCGCAGCCCTGGCCAAACTTATCGGAATCATTCTGAATGACGGGGTTTATGGTCCCGCCCTATCCATTCAGAAGTTGCGGATGGCCGAGAACACCCCCTACCACACGGTTCTCAAGCACTCACCAAAACTGGGGGATCAGGTCATGGAACCGCCTGTGGCGCGAACCCTGCGCGCGGTGTTGCAGGCGGTGGTGGAGGAGGGGACCGCCCGACGGGCCAGAGGGGCCTTTTCAGAGCCTGACAGCGACGCCTCCGTGACGGTGGGCGGCAAAACTGGAACTGGGGACAATCGAATCAAAGAGGTGGATCGCAGCGGCCATGTGATCACCTCCAGAGCCTTGAACCGCACAGCCACATTCGCCTTTTACATCGGAGACCAATATTTTGGCGTGATCACCGCCTTTGTGTCAGGCCCCGAGTCCAAGACATACACGTTTACCAGCGCCCTGCCGGTGAGCATCCTGAAACTCCTGGCACCAGCGATTATGAAGAATGAAGTCTGAAGGATGAAGCACTTCGCCCGGATTGGATTGGCAAATCCAAGCCGCCGGATTTGGCAATCCGACGGGAGCAACGTGTGGTGTCCGGCGGAGCAACATGTGATGGCTGGCCAAAACGAAGATCAGGGCCACTTCGCCCTTCATCCTTCAGACTTCA
>JAOZRQ010000644.1 GCA_029940115.1 Desulfobacterales bacterium | reverse complement strand
TAGGCCAGATCATTGCAGAAACTCGATCCTCACCTTCAGATCGTGGTGCATGTCATCCGACCCCAACGGATTCGCCATGTAAATGGCCTCAATTGCGTCCTCCATCTCCGTCTCGAGATTGCGACTCCTTGTGTGGCGGGTGGGATCGGCCTCACGGGCGTCCTGTCCGGAATCTGTCAGCGCCGCCTGGGCATGGACAAAGGTCCTCCTCTCGGTGCCGGATCCGTATTCTCCGGAGGCCATGTCATACTTTCCGATTGGAAAATGGCACAGAAAAATCTGGGCCAGCGCCCTGCCGGAGGAGAGTGTCTCTACTTTTCTGACACTCCCGGGTATCTGAGACTCATGCCCGGAAAACTCTGTGCTCCCCTCCGTCACGATCTTTGTGAAGTCCCTTTTCAGGGTCACCTCCCCCAATTGTCCGAAGTGGGTGTGAAACTTGTATGTGTCGCTCCCCGTTGTGTGAACGCTGTATGTGGGGGTTTCCCATGGGTCGTGGCTGAGAGGGATGCCGCCAGTCTCTTTGACGCACAGCTCACCTTCGGAAGGCGTCCTGGCCCTCCATTTCGGGTAACTCTCACTGCTCTCACTCCAGATCCGATGATGGTGGGTTCTCACAAAGGAATCGACTCCGCTGTCGTTCAGGCATTTGAGCGTTCCCGAGCCCCAGTGGTTCGAGACCGCGTCATCCTCAACCGTCCCATTTCTCTCCGTATGCCTCACGGTGGGCTTGCAACTCGCATGGAGAATGGGACGGAATTCCGTTTCGATCCAGCCGCTGGCGAAGTCGACACCAAGACTGTATGTCTTTGTCAGCTCCACATCCTGCGAGATCTCATAAGTGCTTTCCCTTCTCAGGTCAGGCAGGTCGGGATGGCCCCATGTGTGCCCCTCCACCTCGTCACAGATGATGCCTGTTGAGATCTTTTCCAAAGGCATTTTCGTGGGTTCCCTGCTCACCACCCAGCACCAGGCCCCACGTATTGAATTGGTGCATTCGCTCCGACCATCTGTGCAGGCCATCTCGACACACGGCCCGGATATGAAGTTGTGACAAGATTCCACATGATCGCCGCATGTGTCCGATCCCAGCGTGTAACCGTGATTCACCACATTCCATCCCTCGGGTTTGGCTGGTTTGCCATGTGCCACGAAGCCAAGCGGATCGGCACGATCCATGTTCTCAGCCTCGGTGTTCCATATCTCCGTCGCTCCGTGCCCGACTCCGATCCGCCTTCTTTTCCCATTCTCATGCCACTTGGATATCTTCCCTGCCTCGCAGGGGAACTTGGCAATCCTTCCATCGTCGTCCCGGATGTGGGTCGCGGGCCAGCCCATGGCAAGGTCCCACACGATCACCTGGTCGGTGAAATTTGAATCCTCCGAATCATCCAGCCTGCCAATCCTCACATGAAGATAGTCCCTCAGCGGACCCACGATCCTGCCGACCACGGCGTCATCCTCGTTCCCCAGCCTTCCCCTGAACACAAGCATGCATCTCTCAGGATCGTCCATGCCATCCCGTGCGGGGAAGTCCGCCGTCACAGTCTTGCTTCCGCCTGCCGCGATCCTGAGGTCCCATCTGACTGGTCTGCCCCATCCGTCCTTCACCGGACGTCTCCTGCCGTCATCCCGGTCATCATAGTAAAGCTCGAAACGGCCGTCCATGTCCTCCTCCGACTCGTTTTTTATCAGGTATCCGGAGCCGATCTCCGCGGGGACCATGTCGATCTTGCCGCGGAAGAAGTAATCGAGTAGGCCGGCCGAATAGCCGACGGCACGGGGAATCAGCTTTTTGGCATAGTCCTGATGCACCTTGGGAGCCTCAACTGTGAACAATGTGTCCATGAACGCCCGGCCGACCGGCCCGTTCATGCGATGATAGAGAATTCCGCAGAGCAGCAGGTGTTCGGGGCCCTCGGCGTCTCTGCTTTTCATGTAAACAAAGGTGCGCCATTCCCCGCCGACATATTCGAATTCCAGGAGCGACCTCTCCTCACCGTAGGACTGAAGCTGAAAGTTCGCCGGAAGATCAAAGTCGGACACGCTGTCCCTGCTGAAGAAGTTGGCATGGGAGTACTCGGCGAGACCTTGGTTCAAACCGGTGAGAGGCTCGGGGGTGAATCTGCCAAGCCGGTCCATGTCAATGAAGAAATTCGGAAAGGAATCCGCTCTCCCGGCACCGGCATCCTTCCAATTTGTCCATGAGTCTGACCCGTCACCATGATAATTCATCGCATCCTCGTCATCTTTATGAGAGTTCGTCCACGTCTCATAAGGATCGGTTTCTCCGGGAAGCTCCCATGACCAGATGGCTTCAAGCCCTTTGTAGCCATGTGCGTCGTTCCGGGTGTGAGCGGGAACCGATGCATCTTGGACGAGATGCAGGGTGTGGCCAAGGGCCTGAAAGGCCCAAGTGAAGAACTGATCTCTTTGCTCCTCACTCATGTTTCCTCTTCCGCTGCACCATGCTTTGTCCAAGAACCTCTCATTCATATCCCAAACGGCATGTTCCATACTGTCCCCTGTCAGAGCGGCATGGAAAAGATCCTTGGCCATTGGGTATGACCATTCGTTTCCGGCGCTGTCATTGGCACGATCAATAAGGGATTGTCCTATTTCGTAGCCTCGGTCATCATAGAAGCCCATGCCGCTTATCGGATCGTAAAAATGACAGGTTTTGAATTCTGTGTGGAATTTCTCCTTGAGAAGGATCAAATCCTCCCAATAGCTACCGTACTGCATCCATTCTCCAATGGACTTCTCACCCCTGAGAAATCCACGTTCCATTATGTGTTCAACACCGTTTTCAAAACCGATCCGTCTCAGCGATCCATCCAACTCATCACATTTTTCAATCGCCTTTGACGTGATTTCCTCATGCACACCGACCATATACCCGAACAGCGTGGCAGGGGAGGTGAGCAGACTCATTGCGACAATGAACACAATGCCCCTTGTCATTTTTTTCTTCATGACCAAAGCCCTCCTAATTTTTTTTGTTTCTTGAAGGTTTCCAAAATCTTTTCCGATCCCTTTGAGAAGCTGTCAGGCAGGGCACGAACCTGGGGATGAGGGATTTTCGGAGCCTGAATTCCTGGTCCCTCGTCATCTGGCAGACTCGTGCAACCCGGGAAATCCAGATTTCCGAAATGTCCCCTGCCTGAGGGAGGTCAGCCTGCCCGAGACAGTCTCCATTCCTTCATGCGCGGTCATCACAGATGGCCATTTTCAGAAATGGGAATCGGGCGGAAGATTTTTCGGGCAACTTTCAAATGTTCACGTTGCTCCTGAAGTTCCGTGCAATTCTCTCTTTTCCCTGTTGAGCATGTCAATCATCCTCCTGAGCCTGCACTTCTCACAAAAGTTGAGGTTTCCCAAGGAAACTCCCGCCGCCTTGCGTCGCTCTCCAATCGTTCTTGCCTTGTTGAGCCTGATGACAGTCGGCTTATATGTCTTGCAGTCCTTGCCGTGTACATCGAACATCATCGTGTAAAGCCTCCAAGCTCTGCCTTCATCAATCACCTCCCTCACCGAATGCTTTTGGCTGATCGGAACGGAATGATT
>JAOZRQ010000149.1 GCA_029940115.1 Desulfobacterales bacterium | reverse complement strand
ATCCTTGCAGTTCCAGGGGAATTGGCATGCCGCAGGAAAAAAACCCGGTTTCGGCTGGGGAAATGCGAGATTGAGGGAAAAGAAACCGGGTTTTGGCGTTCAGCTCCCTTTTGAGCCTTGAAGGAGAATGGGGCCGAAATGGTTTGAGACGCAAAAAAGGCTACTCAGTTTATCAGGTTAAAAGACAATGAATCTTGAGCCATCGAAGATCAAAAGGCAACGAGACCGCCTTTTTTGCACTCCTTGGGTTGAGCTCTTTTTGATGCCAAAAGGATTGATGGACAAAAGTTCTTTGCCAAAAAGCCGGACAAAAGTTTCACCCACATCCGACAATCGACACAAAAAATGGCAGACACCAACATGATGGCAACAAACAAACCTGAAGCCTACAGAAACAACTCACAAACTCATAAACTCACAAACTCATAAACTCACAAACTCATAAACTCTTAAAACTCTTTAAACTGATTTACATGGGAGAATACCCCAATGAACGAAAAGACAGAGACCAACCATCCGATGCTCTCCTCTCTCCCCCCTTCGCAGATGAAAAAGGGGAAGGTGGTCACCGCGGAGGAGGCGATTCGAGTCATCAGAGACGGAGACACCGTCGCGACTGGCGGATTTGTGGGAATTGGGTTTCCCGAAGAGATTGCCGTCCGACTCGAAGCCTATTTCTTGAATCATGGAACGCCCCGTGATCTGACCCTGCTTTATGCCGCTGGCCAAGGGGATGGCAAGGAGAGGGGCCTGAATCATTTCGGCCATGAGGGGCTGGTGAGACGGGTGATCGGGGGACACTGGGGGCTGGTGCCGAGACTCCAGAAGCTGGCCATGGAGAACAAGATCGTCGCGTACAATCTTCCCCAAGGCGTCATCTCCCACATGTACAGGGACATCGCGGCCCACAAGCCTCGGACCATCACCCGCGTGGGTCTTGGCACCTTTGTGGATCCGAGAAACGACGGGGGAAAGATCAATGAGAGGACCACCGAGGAGATCGTCGAGCGGATCGAATTTGACGGAGAGGAGTATCTCGCCTACAAGCCCCTTCCCATCAACGTGGCGATCCTCAGGGGCACCACCGCGGACCTCGACGGCAACATCACCATGGAAAAGGAGGCGCTGACTCTGGAATCCCTTGCCATCGCGACCGCGGCAAAAAATTCCGGAGGGTTTGTCATCGTGCAGGTGGAGCGGATTGCGGATCGAGGCACATTGAACGCCAGGCAGGTGAAGATTCCGGGGATATTTGTGGACTGCGTGGTGGTCTCCGAGCCGGAGCATCATTGGCAGACGTTCGCGGAGATTTACAGTCCCGCGTTCAGCAGCGAGGTCAGAGTGCCGATGCAGTCTGTCCAGCCGATGGAGATGAGCGAGAGAAAGATCATTGCCAGGCGGGCCGCGTTCGAGCTGAAGCCGAACAGCGTCGTGAATCTCGGAATTGGGATGCCCGAAGGAATTTCGAGCGTCGCGAATGAGGAGAAGGTCATCGAGTACATCACCCTGACCGCGGAGCCGGGCGTCATCGGCGGCCTTCCCGCGGGGGGGCTGAACTTCGGAGCCGCGACAAACACGGACGCGGTGATTGATCAGCCGTCCCAGTTCGATTTTTACGACGGCGGCGGATTGGACATGGCCTTTCTGGGACTGGCCCAGACCGACAAGCAGGGGAACCTGAACGTGAGCAAATTCGGATCCAGGCTGGCTGGTGCCGGGGGATTCATCAACATCAGCCAGAACGCCAAAAAGGTCATCTTTGTCGGGACCTTCACCGCGGGGGGCTTGGATGTTTCCGTGGATGAGGGGCGGTTGCGGATCAATCGGGAAGGGAAGGTCAGGAAGTTTCTGGATCAGGTGGAGAGTGTGACCTTCAGCGGCACATACGCGGCCAAGAGCGGGCAGCCGGTCCTCTATGTCACCGAGCGATGCGTCTTCAGACTGACCCAGGAGGGGGTGGAGCTGATTGAGATCGCACCGGGTGTGGACTTGGAGACGGATATCCTCGCGCATATGGATTTCAGACCGATCATCAATGGATCGCCGCGTCTCATGGATGAACGGATATTCTCTCCCGATCCGATGGGCCTGAAGGAGGAGCTTCTGACCCTCTCCTTGGCGGATCGTCTGACATACAATGCAAAAGAAAATCTCTTCTTTGTGAATTTTGAAGGCTATTCGGTCAAGACCCGCGAGGATGTCCGGGAGATAAGGGAGGCAGTGGAGAAGATGCTCCAGCCGCTGGGGAAACGAGTATTCACCGTCGTCAACTACGACAATTTCACCATTCTGCCGGACATCGTGGAGGAGTACACCTCCATGGTCAAGGGCCTTGTGGATCGCCTCTATTCGGGCGTGACAAGATATACCACCAGCACCTTCCTCCGGATGAAGCTGGGGGACGCGTTCAAGAAGCGGGATGTCGCGCCTCATATCTATGAAAGCCGGGAAGAGGCTCGGAAGGCGTTGGGGAAATAGTCGGTGGTTTGAGCGGAGGATCAGAATGAAAATCAAACCGTTTTCAAAATGGACCATCTCGGAAGTGGAAGATGCCTTTCAGGTGGTCTTACGCGACCAGAACGAATTGTTGAGGAAATGGCTGACGATCCGCTCAGAGCCATCGCCTGAAGAGGAGAGGCAACTCGGACGGTTGTCCAAAAAATTGTGGGAGCATGTATTTGACTGGAATGAGACCGAATTGAAGGTCCATTTTGTCGGGTTGTTGCTGAACATGGTTGATTTTGACCAAGAGACGTACCAGCCCTTCATGGAGAGGGAACTCTCCTTTTCCCATGAGGACGAAATCATATCCGGAGTCGTTGATCTGGTCGTTGCCCAAGGAAGGCGGATTCCAAAGCGGCATTTCTTTTTCATCAACGAATATAAAAAGGAGAAGGATTCGTCCGATGATCCCTTGGGACAGCTGATGATCGCCATGGTTGCCGCACAGAAGCTGAACGACGACAGTCATCCGGTGTATGGTGCCTATGTTGTGGGCCGATATTGGAACTTCGTGGTTCTCAGCCAGTTGGAATATTCGGTCAGTCTCTCCTATGATGCGACAAAGGATGAGATCAAGCATATCTTCTGCATACTGAAGAATGTGAAAGCGATTATAGACGATTTGATGAGGGGTGACCGGAATCAATTTGATCTGGAATCAAACCCTGAAGGCGAAAGCAGGCTGAAGCCAGCTGGGACATCCAAGCCCAACTTCCGATGACAGTGCGCTTCAGCGCACTTTTGCTTTCAGACGGGGGATTGATCCCCCGGAAAGCTTTCAGACGGGGGATTGATCCCCCGGAAAGCTGGGACATCCAAGCCCAATCTCCGATCGCAGTGCGCTTCAGCGCACTTTCGCTTTCAGACGGGGGATTGATCCCCGTCGGATGACTTTCTCTTTCAGACTATCAGACGGCGCAGTTTGTAGTTCCGCCTTTAGGCGGTTTCGCATTGCCGAGAGGCGGAACTACAAACTGGGGATTCTGGACAAAGATTATGTTGAAAGCTCTACCATCTCTTGAGGATAAAGCAGAGAGCACCTCCCAAACTCAGGAGCAACAGAACCGAGACGCCCCACTGGCCTCCCTGATCCCCGTCGGAAAGGCTGGCGACAAAACATCCGCCCCCGTTTTCATCCACGCGAGATGATTTTCCGCCGGTGTATCCCATGGGGGCCGGGGGCGCGTCGTCGTAGTCGCTGGCAGAGGCCCTGGAACGTCGGGCTCCGACCTCCGGACTCGGTTCGTTTCGATCCGAACCCGGAAACCTCAGAAAGACGTCTTCCTGTAACGCCTTGACCCAGTAACCTTCGTTGGGAAGCATTTCTGTTATTTCAGACTCATAATTATAGGTCCCATTCTCCCATGCCCACAGCTTTTTATGAACCAGATCATTGTCAGAAGAGGATACCGGCATGACAATCTTTTCGGTCCCATCGTCATGATACCGCACCACCACCACGCGGTTCCAGTCGTAAACAACGTCGTTGGGACACGCGATCATGTTCCAGCACCCTTTGTCCACATCCAAGTTGCAGACCAGTTCCACCTCAATGTCGTGAGATGTGCTGACCAGGACCCCTTCCACCGTGATCTCAAGGCCGTCCTTTGCAAATATCCAGTAAGCCTGCCCCGGTTTGATCTCCTTCAGGCCACGCCCGTATTCTAAGTATCCGCCGCTGGCCGGATGGAATGTGCCGATTCTATGGACGGTGGTGTTGTATCCCCCCATATCATCACCGAGCACTTTTTCAGGCCGGGGATCATCGGGCCACTGGACAAAGGAGACCATCTTGAAATCCGATTCATCTTCACCGGCAGGGACTTTCACCGTCTTTTCCTCACGGGTGCCGACTTTGAACGCGTACATTTCGGACGACTCCGAAACCCCGCCCCTCTCATCCTTGAAGTCTGCCTGCCAGATGTATTTGAGGCCCGGTGCAAGGTCCCCGATGTGATATGATGCGGGATCGTGGGATGACACATCTTTTATCACACGCATGGGGCCGTCGGCTCGTTTCAGCAGCCAATGGGTCTTCGCGTGTTCATCCCCATCTGGGTCGGAAAATTCTTCCAACTCAAGCGTCACGGTTCCTTGGGCCAGTCTCGCCTCATTTGCGGGATGCTTCGCAACCGGCGGTTCCGGCGGGTTGTTGTCCGCAGGTGCGGCCTCGGTGGCGAAGGACCATGTATCAGCGAGCGGATTTCCGAGCATATCCGTGACTCTGGAAAGGGTGACGGTATAACCCTCACCGAAGTTCAGATCTTCTCTCGGTGTGAAGGTTGCGACCTTATCCCCATACGTCACCTCTCCTTGGATACCGCTGACAGAGAAGGTTTCCCCATTGATGGTGGACGCCTTCATCTCCTCCGAGAAGGTGACGGTGATCACCGTATCCAAAGCCACGCCGCCTACGTCATCCGGCTGCCTACCGATGATTTCAGGGGGCGAATTGTCAAGCTGGAACGGAGCTGAGTATCCATAAACATGATGCCCACTCTGGTCCTCAACTTTCAATTGAATCGTATATTCCCCCGAGGGCCACTCGGACGCATCCTCCAGCATCTGATAACGGGTTCCCTCAGAAGAGAAGGTCATCGTTTCATCTGTGGGGAAGTTCAACGGTTTGGCTTCAGCTTCGTCGAATTCATTCCCCGGGCTATAGAGACAGTAAGTTTCAGGCTCATACCATGTCACTGGATCATCATCCGCATCTTTTCCGATGAATTCAATGTCAACCAGTCCGGAGCCGTCATCTCGTTGCGTACAGGATACGATTTCAATTTCAGGCTCCGCATTCACGGGTCTGATTTTAAGTGGATCCGGCGCTACCACCCGTTCTTCTCCGAGGAGCGTATATTTCACCCGCGCCCGAATCTCCTTCTCTCCTTCAATTCCTTCAGGCACAAGCACACTGTAGGCGAAGGTGACAGCGCTTTCAGGAGTCATCTCCTCAACCCATTCAAATCTGGGGAAGGGGGCTTCCCCTGTCTGCTTGGCGGCATCGCCATCATGCGAAACGTATGCCCATCCCTCCGGCAGATCCGCCTCAAGGCGCAACGCGGTCAGGGTGCTGGTGTAGTCCAGCTTCACCGTGATCGTCAGTTCTTGGCCTGGTTCGTAACCTCCCGAAGTTTCATGGGTCGCAATCAGTTCATCCTCGGTCTGGATATCTTGGATAAACGCTGTGACTTGGTAGTACTCGCCTCTCACTGCACCTTGGACATCGGCAATGCTCAGGATGATGCTCTTATGCCCTTCGACATTGCGGATGCTGGCCAAGTACAGAACCGCCTCAGTCTCTCCTGCCGGGATCGTAAGCGTCAGCCCCGGCGTGATCTCATAATCCTCACCCTGAACAGCGGTTCCGCCGACATTTAGAACGACCGTTATGTCGCTGCTGATCGCTTGACTCGACGTCACCGTGACCGTAGCTTGGCCATCCATTTCATCAAATGGGGATCCTGCCAGACTCAGATTCACCGAAGCCTGTTCATCATCCTGGATCACGGCCTTGACCGCCGAAGGCGTTCCCACATACCCGTTGGTCACTTCGACAATGCTCAGAAGGATCGTCTCCTCCCCTTCCACGGCATCGTCATCCATGCCGGTCAGGGTGATCTGTGCCTCAGTTTCCATGGGCGGAAGGGTCAGGGTGAGGGAAATCTCCTCAAAATCTTCCCCAGCCTTGGCGGTTCCACCTTCTCCGAGTTCAAGCGCAATGGTGACGTATGCATCCACCGGCTGACTCAGCATGGCCGTTACAGTGGCCTCTCCGCGGTCCTCATCAAACGTGAAATCCGTGGGACTCAGATAGACCGTCGGATAATCATCGTCATCCTGGATGACAACGGATATCTCCGAAGGGGTGCCGACTGTGCCGTAACTGACATCGGCGATATTCAAGAGGATCGTCTCCTCCCCTTCCACAGAGAAGTCATCTATGCCAGTCAGGATCATGGCCGCCTCAGTCTCTCCTGCCTTGACGGTCAGGGAGAGGGGTGACGCATCAAAATCCTGGCCCGACACAGCCGTTCCCGCCATGCTCAGGCTCACGGTCACATCTTCATCCGCTACGCGGTTCAACTGAGCCGCCACAGTGACGGAACCGCCAGCCTCCGCAAACGAGGAATCGGAGGCGATCAGGAATATTGAGGGGAGTTCATCATCATCCGTGATGATGGCCGTCAATTCCGAAAAGCTCCCGACAATGCCGCCTGACACATTCGCGAGGCTCACGATGACCGTCTCATCCTCCTCCACCGAGAGATCCGGTATGCCGGTCAGGGTGACAGATGCGGCGATCTCTCCGGCAGGCAGCGTCAGGATCAGCTCGGATGCCTGAAAATCCTCATCCTGCACGGCGGTTCCCCCGAAGGTCAGTTCCACAGAGACCGGATTGATGCTTGTCCGATCCAGCGTCACCGAGACAATGGCCTGGCCCTCATTCTCAGCAAACGGGGACCCGGCCAAGGAGAGCGACACTTCCGGAATTTCGGCAAAGACCGCTTGAATCGTATGATCCTGCTCCACCTTCTCAAAGATATGGGAATCCTTGGGGCCCCATGATTCGTTGTCTATCAGGACGTCTTCTATGACATATCCGGGCGCAGCCTCAATTGTAAAGGGCTGGTCTGCCCCGGGAGGCACCTTCATAAGCCCTTCCGGATCAATGGTCCCGTTTTCCCCTGCTGTCGCGGTGATGGTATGTTCGGAACGCGTGAACGTGGCATGGATCCTGTGACTCTCGATGACGTTTTCAAAGGTGTAAGTATCCGTCGAGCCGACTGACTCATCATCCACCAATACGTCGGCTATCCCGTATTCCTCATCCGCGCTGATCGTGAATGTCTCGCTTCCGCCTTCGGTTACGGGAATTTCCCCTTGGGGCGACAGGCTTCCGTTCTCTCCTGAGGACGCGGTGATGGTGTAGTCGGCCGGCTCTCTGAAGGTCGCATACAGGCTTGCGCTCTCTCCGGAGGAGAATGGGTAAGTCTCCACCGCTCCCGCGGATGTGCCGTTTACCGTGACATCATCAATCATGTACCCGAAATCTGGAATCATGGACGCGGTGCGGATTCCATCCACGCTTGACGTGACCGTTGTGATGCCGTTCCCTCCTGCATCGGCGTTTACCAAAGATGCCTTAAAGGTCGCATGAATGGTGCATGAGTTGGTCTCGGCATCATCGTCGTCATCACCCGGAACGACATCGTCATCGTCATCACCCGGAGTGGCATCGTCATCGTCATCGCCCGGAGTGGCATCGTCATCGTCATCACCCGGAGCGTCATCGTCATCGTCATCGCCCGGAGTGTCATCGTCATCGTCATCACCCGGAGTGGCATCGTCATCGTCATCGCCCGGAGTGTCATCGTCATCGTCATCACCCGGAGTGGCATCGTCATCGTCATCACCGGCCGGGTCAGTTGTCGGCCACCAATCGGCCCTTGCACGTCTGGACCCGCCAGCGCATTCCCCAAGAAAGGTGTATGTGGCAATTGATCCAATTGACACACCAGCGACGGTGACCTCTTCCACCTCATATCCCGGATCCGAATCAATGATCGCGGTCAGTCCCCGGATGATGATCCGTCCGCCGGCTTCCCATGTGGCGGCGATGTTTGAGGTTCCGGGTTTGAAGACCGCATGGACAGTGTGGGATTCCCCGTCTTCTTCAAACGTGTATCCCGTGATTGCGCCACGGCCGACATCGTCTATGGAAACATTTTCAATCAAGTAACCGGCATACGAGGTGATTGAGACGGCCAAGCCATCAACCATCACTCCGCCGGCATCTTCCGGCTGCCATGTGGCCATGATGGCTGGCTTGAAGGATGCGCTGATCATATGATTGGCGCTGACGTTCTCAAAGAGATAGGTCTCCACCGCGCCCACCGACTCGTTGTTCATTTGCACATCTGCCACTTCGTAGCCGGTTTCCGGATACATGGTGAAGCTTTCGCTTCCACCGGAGGTCACCGGGATGCTGCCGCTGGGAGATATCGTTCCGTTGTCTCCTGCGGTGGCGGTGATGATGTATGTGTCCGCTTCAAAGGTGGCGGAAATGGTGTGATTCGCAACGACGCTTTCAAAGGTGTAGCTTGTCACTGCACCGATGGATATGCCGTCCACCCGAACGTCGGCCACCTCGTAGCCAGTTGCGGGATACATGGTGAAGCTCTGGCTTGCGCCGGAAGTCACAGGGACAGTGCCATCAGGGGCAATGGTGCCGTTGTCTCCTGCGGTGGCGGTGATGGTGAACCCGCCTTGGCTGATCGTCAGGGGGTTCGGTTCGGCATATATACTTTCTTCCGCTCCTTCGCCGAAATGATACAGGACTTGGGCTGTGATTTCCATCACCCCTGATGATGTCTCGGAGGGTTCGAGGGTATATGTAAAATCAGTCGGGCTTTCAAGCTCCTGAAGATCGGACCAGTAGAGCTCTATGGATCCGTCAGGACGTTCCCCTCCGGAAGGTCTGTCCTCTCCAGCTTTTGAAACATATGTCCATCCTGATGGCGGAGTGATTTCGATGCCTAAAGCTGTCAAAAACCCGGTGTATGTTATCTGCATCGTGACCGTCAAATCGCTTCCCGGAATGTAATCGTCTGCGCTGTGGCTTGCGGTTATCGTACCCGGCTCGCTTATGGTCACGGTCACTGTGGCCACATTGGAGTCTGCCTTGCCGTCATTCGCCTTGAAGGTGAAAGCGTCATTTCCAGAGGCGTCGGCATTGGCAGCATAGGAAAATGCGTCGTTGGCGAGCGTCACCGTGCCTTGGTCGCCCTGAGTCACGATGCTGAACGTCAGGGGATCATTGTCCGAGTCGCTGGCGAGCAACGTGCCGTCTGCTGTCTGGCCCGCCGTCACGCTCAGTGTGCCGTCGTCGGCTTCCGGTGGATTGTTGTTTTCCGTAGTCGTGGCGAAAACCTCCTCAGTGGGGTCGCTATAGACCGTGTTGGCATTATTTCCGTGGGAATTCGTGACGGTGCGAACACGGAAATAATAGGTCTTTTGGGGCTCCAGGTTGGTTACAGTAAAGCTGCTTACGGCCTTGTCCGATGTGGGCTCGGAGCAGAGGTAATCTTCGCCCGCTGTCCCGGTATTCCCTCCTTCAGGATCCGTTGAGGGCCACCAGGATGAAGGTTCAGTGGCGTAACAAACCTCATAGCCGCCGGAATCTCCTGTATAGATAATGGGAGCCCAAGTCAGAGAAACCGAATCATTAGTCGCTCCGCTAACTTCCAAACCGGTGGGGGCAATGGTCTGGCTGTTTTCCCACCCTTCATCAATCCTGTTGAGAGAGGCGCGGAGCGTCTCATCTGTCGTGTAAAGCGCGTTATAGCCGAAATCATTAAACGGACCTGTCAGGCTCAGATTGCCCAGTTCCGTCGGAATCGGCCCGCTCAACTGGTTGGCAGAGACGTCAAGCGTTTTCAGATTGGGCAAGCTGGCCAATTCTTTAGGAATTGTCCCGCTCAACTGGTTATGGCCCAGCAAAAGGCTTTTCAAATTGGACAGATTGTTAATGGAACTAGGGATATTCCCATTAAGGTTGTTCCCCGCCAACTGAATTCCTGTGACAGAGGTATTTTCCTCATTACAGGCGATGCCATACCATGTACACTCTGTACCGGAATCGCCAAGCCAGCCTGTGCTGTCACTCCAATCCTCGCCGTTTGTATTGCTGTATAGGTCAATCAGGGCTTGGCGTTCTTCGGGTGGGATGCCAGTGATGGAAGCTCCCACCCAAAATTCATCTGAGTAACCGTAGCTGTGATTGACAGATTCATCTTCAACTTTCAGTTGAATCGTGTAATCCCCTGATGGCCAAGAAGAAGCATCTATCACAGCGTTATAAGAAGTTCCTTCGGGTGAGAAGACCATGGGTCCCTGTGCAGTATGTTCAGGATCGCTGGAAACAAAGATCAGGGGATTGCCCACACCAAAATCATAATCCGGTCCTGAAGCATAGAGACAGTAGTTTTCAGGATCGAACCATATGACCTCATCCCCTTCCGCATCTTTTCCAGTGAACTGCATGTCAACATATCCAGAGCCGTCTCCCCTCTGCTCGCATGACACGTTTACGATTTCGGGCGGTTCGTTTTGTGGCATGAAGGTGACGCTGACGGAGAGGGCCGTTCCCTCGGCCAGCGGCGTAAAGGTGTAAATGTAACTGCCATCAGTAGAAGCTTCCAGACCCCCTGTGGCATCGGCATCGTCAATAGTGAACGTCGCAATCTGATAGCCCGAGTCAGGGGTCACCGTGTATGTCGGCATCTCCCCGATTTCATAGGTCTTTTTCCCGGAGGCGTCCTCCCCACCAACCGTCACGGCTCCGTTCTCACCCACTGTGGCCGTGATCGTGAGGTATGCAGTCTCCTCAAAGGCCACAAAGGTGACACTGATGGTGTGATCTTCTCCCACCTGCAACGCCGCAAAGGTGTAAGTGTAGTAGGTGCCGTCACCAGAATCTGCCAGAGTCGTTTCATAACCATCAACAGTGAACGTGGCAATCTGATAACCTGTCTCGGGTGTCACCGTGTATGTCGGCGTGGCTCCAACCGCATACGCTTTCTGACCCTCAATGCCCGTCTCAGTGCCGCTATCGGAATATAGGCTTCCGCCCGGCCCATATGTCCCAGTCACCGTGGGCAGTCCGATTGGCTCGAAGATCACCTCTGCCGTATGACTATCTCCACTTTGGAGAGGGCTGAAGGTATAGGCGTATGTGCCGTCATAGCCATCTGTCAAGCTGGCTATGGCATCGACACCATCCACCTTGAATGTGGCAATCCGGTAACCAGGGTCAGGGGTTATCATGTATGTCGGCGTGTCTCCCACATTGAAAACTTTTCGGCCCGTCGTATCGCTTTCTGTGCCATCTGGCGTTGATATGCTTCCACCATAGCTTGCAAGTGTTGTCACTGTGGGGTATGGGGGCTGCACAAAAGTCACACTGATGGTATGAGCGGCCCTTTCGGCAAGGGCGGCAAAGGTGTAAGTGTTTTCCACCAAGCTCGCCATGGCATCGGTGCCATCCACCTGGAACGTATGCACATAGCTTTCGTACGGGATCACTGTATATGTCGGCGTGTCTCCGACGGCATAGGTCTTTTCCCCGGAGGCATCCTCCCCATACACCGTCACGGCTCCGTTTTCGCCGGCCGTTGCCGTGATCGTGGGCAATGAAGGTTGTCCAAAAGTCACATTGATGGTATGAGCGGCCCCTTCGACAAGGGGGGAAAACGTGTAAGTGTACAACATGTCGTACACCAAGCTCGCCCCGGCATCGGTGCCATCCACTTGGAACGTGTATAATCTGTAGCCTGTGGCGGGAACCATCGTATATACGGGAGTGTCTCCGATGTTATAGGTCTTTTCCCCGGAGGCGTCCTCCCCATACACCGTCACAAATCCGTTCGCACCCACTGTGGCGCTGATGACAGGATGGTCGATCTCTGCAAAGGTCACATCGATGGCGTGATCGGCCCCAAGGGCGGCAAATGTGTAAGTGTTCTCCACCAAGCTCGCCATGGCATCGGCACCATCCACTCGGAACGTGTCCACTTTGTAGCCTGTGTTCGGCGTCACCATATATGCCGGCGTGTCTCCGACGGTATAGGTCTTTTCCCCAGAAGCGTCTGCGCCTTCCACCGTCAGGCTTCCATTCGCACCCACTGAAGCGGTGATCGTGGGATGCACGATTGATGCAAAGGTGACTGCGACGATGCCGACATTCGATTGCGTGACGCCGTCATAAGCTTGGAAGGTGAAGGAATCGCTTTCTGCGGCATCTGCGTTGGCATGATAAGTGAAATTTTGAGTTCCCTCCTCAATGGACGCCAAGCCTTGATACGCTTGAGAAACGATGCTGTAGGTGAGGTGGTCATTATCTGCATCGGTGGCACTCAGCTTGCCGGTTGCCATCTCGCCTGGGGCGACTGATAATTCGCCATCTTGAGCAACAGGCGCATAATTTGTCACTTGAAAGACCACAGAAATATCGGCATCTGTCTCAAGAGCAGGGAAAGTGTATGTCCCTTCCGCTGACAGTGTTGCCTCCGGATCTGTGGATACCGTGAAAGAGGCGACCTCGTAGCCTTCGTTGGCGATTACAGTATATGTCGCCGATTCTCCTGAAGGATAGGAGGAACTTCCTGAGGGGCTTATGGTTCCGCCTTCTCCGGCAGTGGCCGTTACAGTAACCGTATCAGCTGCGCCGCTAATCGGGACCGTCAAGTCTGAAGCCGTTCCTGTGACATCTTGACTGTTCTCATCTGACACATAGGGGTAACTAAATGCAAAAACAGCAGTGCCTTCTGCCAAAGCCTTACAGGTTATTGTGGCCAAAATCTTGTCTTCTCCTGGCACAAAAGTATCCGTGGAAATAGCGGCAAATGAAATCATTCCCTGAGTATTCATTTCAGTTATGGAATTTGAAGTGACTTCCATATCGTCAGTAATGCCTGTGACTATATCGCCAGTAAAGCCCGTGACTTCCACCAAGGTATTATCAAAAGAAATCTCCATGGAAGCGGAACTGACCGTATCCGTTCCAGACGCGTGAACTTCAACCGTAAATGTCTTAAAAACATTCACGCTCTCAACCCCTTGCAAACTCAGGTCAACCGTTGCAAAGGCGCTGGTCCCTGTAAAAGCAGAGAGAATGACCCATGCAAGAAAAAATCGTTTCATTGCGTTCATCATTTTTCTTCTTCTCCTTTCCTCTTTAAAGTGCTTGTTAAAAATTTGACATAGCTGCACGCCGGCGGTGACCTCAGCCGGGGGATTGATCCCCCGGCAAGCCTTTCGCTATCAGCCGGGGGATTGATCCCCCGGC
>JAOZRQ010000148.1:8361-13358 GCA_029940115.1 Desulfobacterales bacterium | reverse complement strand
AACAAGGAAGGACGGCAATCTGTGCAATCCGCGCAATCCGCATGATCCGCGGTTCAAACGCGAGGGAACAACACCTTGCTTGACATTCCAAGTTTTTCTTGGTAATAGGGAAAACGCGTCAAAACGCAAGAAAGGCTGCTCAATCATTGGGGTTGAAAGGCAATGAATCTCAAATTGTGAAGGTTGAAAGGCAATGAGACCGCCATTCTTGCACTCCCTTTGTTGAGCTCTCTCATGCTTGAACCAGTGCCCTGAAAGCTTGCGCTGAAACCAGGGCTCAATTTTGAGATTTGAGACCCATCCTTACTAAACCCAATCCATGCAGTTCACAACGGACAAAAGTTTCCTGCCAAAAACTGGGACACAAGTTTTCACACCAAGGCAAAAAAATGGTGAAAGATGGCGCGTGGGCAACAATCAAACCTGAACCCCACAGAAACCAACTCACAAACTCACAAACTCACAAACTCTTTAACTGATTTACATGGGAGGAAAAATCCATCGCTCGGTTCGGATTGACCAATCCGAACCCTTCCACCGGACTTCATGGGGAAGGATTCCAATTTTTTCATTTGACGTTTGCTTTTTTGCTTGTCAAAAGAAATTTTCCAATCTATAATACGCAAATTGGGCCGTGGATTAAAGACACCCGATTTTCTTTTAGTACACCTCGTGCCAAGGACAGCTGACGGACATATGAAGATCGGCAACGACAACGGACACTTGGCGATTTTGCAAGGGAGAACATATGCAACCAGTTGATCTTCGATCCGACACCATCACCCAGCCGACCCGATCCATGCGCCAAGCCATGGCGGATGCGGAGGTGGGGGA
This sequence comes from Desulfobacterales bacterium, assembly GCA_029940115.1. Lineage (GTDB taxonomy): Bacteria > Desulfobacterota > Desulfobacteria > Desulfobacterales > 4be13 > JAOZRQ01. Next base: position 12,524 of record JAOZRQ010000148.1, on the reverse strand, counting down.
TGATGTCTTTGGTGAGGATCCAACGGTGAACCGGCTGGAGGAGATGGCCGCAGAACGTCTCGGCAAGGAGGCCGCGCTCTTTGTGGTTAGTGGCACAATGGCCAATCTGGTCTGCCAGTTGACCCATTGCACCCGAGGAGATGAAATGATCCTTGGGGACCAGTCTCACATCTTCTGGTATGAGCAGGGTGGGTCAGCGGCCATGGGCGGCATCCACTCCCGGCCAGTCCCGAATCAGCCGGACGGCAGACTCTTGCTGGACGACATGGAAGCCGCGATTCGGCCGGAGAACATTCATTTCCCCAGAACCCGGCTGATCGCCTTGGAGAACACCCACAACCGTTGCAACGGGAATCCGCTGGATGGGGAGTACATGGCGCGTGTGGGGGAATTGGCGCGTCGTTACGGGCTCAACATCCATGTTGACGGGGCTCGGATTTTCAACGCGGCAGTCACGCTCGGCGTGGAGCCAAGGGCGCTGGTGAAGCCGGCCGATTCCGTTGCCTTTTGTCTGAGCAAGGGGCTGGCCGCGCCGGTGGGATCCCTGGTCTGCGGAACCCGTGATTTCATCACCCAGGCCAGACGGGTCCGCAAGGTCCTCGGCGGCGGGATGCGGCAGGCCGGCATTATCGCGGCAGCCGGCATTATCTCCCTGACAGAAATGACAGACCGCTTGGCCGATGATCACGCCAACGCCCGGAAGTTGGCTGAAGGCTTGGCCGACAGGAAAGGGATATCCATTGATCCGGAGGATGTGAAGACCAACATTGTATTCTTTGAGGTGACGCGGGAGGGCATGACAGCAGAGGAATTGGCTGGCCAACTGGATAAGGAGGGGGTGCGCGTCTTGGCGCTGGGACCGACTCGGTTGAGGGCCGTCACCCATTATCAGGTGACATCCCGTGACATTGACCACGCATTGAGGGTGTTTGAAAATTTTTTGGGATGATTCCAGATTTTTCCACAAAAAAAATCTTGACATATGCGAAAGATATTGTTACCTGAACATATTATTGATGAATTGGTCGTGGGGTGGAATCACCCATTTTGCTGTTGCTGAAGAAACCCGGTTTCTGGCATTGTACCGCGCCATGGAAAACCTGATCACCGAATCCACTGAAGGCTGAAACCGGTTTTTTTTCATCAAACTTTTAAATCTGCTGAAGATATATATGGATGACCAGATGGCCAAAGCAGAGATTAGAATAGGGATTGCCACCGAAGATCAAGTCAACCAAGAATTCATAGAGGCATGGCATCGGGCCCAGAAAGGTGAAATCGCAGAACCGGAGGAGTCTCTCTATTTCATGGAACCTGAAAATTTTCTGGAAATCCTTTCCAATAGCAGATTGGCGATCCTTTACACCTTACGATCCCAAGGAAGTGTGAGTATTCAGGATCTGAGCAAAATCCTTAAAAGAAACTATGAGAATGTTTGTCAAGATGTTCAATTGCTGAAAAAAGCCGATCTGATCCGGCAAACAGCCGGCGAAAACATTTTTGTGCCATGGGATAAGATTCGGGCGGAAATTGATCTGTCATCTGTTGCCACTGAATGTTAGTGTCATTTGCGCTTAAACCCGGACTCCGCCACAGGAGATTCATGACAGTTAGGCTTTAAATGGAGAGATTAAAAATGAAAACCGTTCAGGCAGTTATAGACATGCCAGAAGATTTGTATTTGTCGCTTTCATGTTTCGGTCTGACCCGAGAAAAAATTGTCAGCGAGTCGAGAAAACTTCTCGGGCTCAAGTATTTTCAGGAAAAACTTCTTTCCATGGGAAAGGCGGCGGAACTTTCAGGACTGTCCAAATGGGATTTTATTGAGCATCTGAGTGACAACAATGTTTCGGTCATTGATTATGATGATGATGAAATGGGCAGAGAATTTGAAACGGCAGAAAACATTGCGGAAGCATTGACGGTCAATAGGGCAAGACCAAGTTTGCACTTATGAATCGTGAACATATATCAGGACAAGAGACTGGCCATGACTTGAATGTCAAAATTTAAGGATGAAATGCAAGCATTGAATATTATAAGGATGGACAAAACAGCATTTTCAGTGAGTTCCCTTGACGACGAATCTGATGAGAGACAGTACTGGCTGTCAAAAACGCCGACCGAACGCATATATGCTGTTGAGATGCTGAGACAGATGCTTTATGGATACGATCCGCTTGCCGCAAGACTTCAGCGATTTTTTGAGACTGCTGAACTCTTATGAGATTGAATATCTGCTGATTGGCGGTTTCGCAGTGGGATATCACGGATATCCGAGAGCAACGGGTGACATGGATATCTGGATTGCGGTTTCCCCTGAGAACGCGGAGAAAATGACAAAGCTCTTAAAGGAATTCGGTTTTGATGTTCCGGGGCTGAGTGCTGATCTGTTTATGAAAAAAAGACAGGTGGTGCGAATGGGGATGCCTCCGATCAGAATTGAAGTCATGACTGAAATATCGGGAGTAAGCTTTGATGAATGTCATAAGAAAAAAGTGACCGGTCTGATTGATGATATCAGTGTAAACATCATCAGTTTGGAGCATCTCAAGATAAACAAGAAAGCAAGTGGGAGAATCAAAGATTTGGATGATCTTGAACACCTGCCATAGAAAATGTGACATCGTGACAGACATCTGGGATAAGATCAGAGAATCGCAGGAACTGGAGACTAGATCGGAAGATGTGAAACATCAGCATAAAGATTTTGCTGAACGGATAAAAAGACTGGGAAAGGCATCTTTTGAAGAAGTGGAGAAAAAATATTGCAGGCGCGTGAGCCTGTCGAACCTGAACCCGGTTTGAAGCCGGAAGTGATATCATGTCTGAAAAACCGTATTGCCGAAGCGAAAACGCAATCGTACAAGAGATAAGAAGGTTGGATGTAATCGAAAGACTTGACATCGTGACAGACATATGGAATGAGATAAGAGAATCGCAGGAATTGGAGACCGTCTCGGAGGAAATGACTTCTTCTGAACAGGCTGGCAAATTACAGGTCAGACTTGGACTCCGCCACGGACTGGGCAGATCTGAGACAGGAGATGCTTGACAGATATGCCAGTTGAATGGAGAATCAAACAGACCATGGTCAATAGGGTGTCATTATGAATTTTACTGTCAGCTATGAAATCCCGGAGAATGTGGCGGATGCATTGCGGCAACATCCCAATGAGAATGCCGTGAGCAACGCAAGGAGAACGCCATGCAACAGATAATGAGCAAAAACGCAATTGTGCAAGGGATCAGAAGGCTGAATGTGATTGAACGGCTTGACATCATAACAGGAATCTGGGATGAGATAAAAGAGTCGCAGGTGTTGGAGACCGTCTCAGAGGAGGAGAAGGCACTTCTTCTGAACAGGCTGGCAAATTACAGGTCAGATCCGGATTCCGCCACGGACTGGGCAGATCTGAGACAGGAGGTTTATGACAGATATGCTGAAAAAAATCAGATTTGCCAAAGAGGCGTCTCATGAATTCCGAGAGTCTGTCGAATGGTATGAGTCAAGGGTGAGAGGTCTCGGTCTCAGATTCACGGATGAGCTAGAAAGCACTGTTGAGCGGATAAGGCTCAATCCCGATTTATACCAGAGAGTTTCCGGAAACATAAGAAGAATACAGGTGAACAGATTTCCGTATTCGGTGTTTTACACAGCAGAAGATGACACTCTCGTCATTCTTCGCATATTTCACAACAAAAGAAGACCTTTGAAGTGGGGCATAACCTCATGAAGCTTGGATCAAACAGAATATGGTCAATGGGTTGTCATTATGTAATGTTACTGTCAGCCATGAAATCCCAGACACTTAAAGATAGAGACAAAAGATGTATTGGCAGAATATATGGGAGCAATAGAGGCGGAGAGATTCGTGACGCTGATTCAGAGAGAACCTTTTGATTATACGAAATGGCAGGGGGAAAGCGGACTAATATGACATCAGACGGCGAATCTTGGCTTTGGCTGGTGAGAAAGCGGACTGATTTGGCGTTTCAGTAAGGATTGACAGGTTCTGTGTTTGAAGTCAATCCCTTAAAGTAGTTGCACAAAAAATGAAGGAAAGGAGGCGATAAGAAAACAAAAGCAGGAAATTATTAGGTCATCAGGTTTATGGTTATCAGGTTTTTTTACGTTTATGTTGTTTTTTTACGTTTATGTT
>JAOZRQ010000148.1:0-8261 GCA_029940115.1 Desulfobacterales bacterium | reverse complement strand
GTTTTTTTACGTTTATGTTGTTTTTTTACGTTTATGTTAAGGAGGATTGAAAGATGAAAAAATTTGCAGTGTTGGTCCTTGCGGCGTGGCTGGTGGTGGCCTTCACCGTCCCGGCTTCGGCGCTGGAGAATGTGTTCGGCGGGTATTGGCGGACGAGGTTTTACACGAACCAGAATTTTGACGGGAATGATGCGGACGGGGCTAATGCGGACGATATCACCCGGCTGGATACCCGAGGCCGTATCTACTACACCGCCATCCTCAATGACAACCTGAAGGTTGTCACCAAGTTTGAGATGGATGCAAAGTTTGGTGAACAAGGTACAGGTTATGGTGATATCGGCGCTGACGGGGTGAAACTTGAGGTAAAGAACTCTTATGTTGACTTTACCCTTGGCGGCCTGAATGCGAAAGTGGGTGTTCATGGCGGCGCATTGGCACGCGGGTTCATCTTTGACGATGATTTCTCAGGCGCGACCGTTGCCTTTAAGAGCGGAGGCGTGACGATTCCTGTGATATGGGTGAAAGCCTTTGATGAAGACAGCGCGGCAAATAAACGGGATGTGGATTATGTGGCGGTATCCCCCTCGTTCAACGCAGGCGGCGTCACCCTCAATCCTTTTGGCATGTATGTCTTTTCAGACAATGCCAGCACTTGGGGATCAACTAGTGCTTACAACGATGTGGACATCTATTACGCGGGACTGAACTTGGATGCAAATCTCGGTGCGGCTTCTGTCTGGGCATCAGGCATCTATCAGGGTGGCGAGGTTGAGTTGGACGGCACGAACACAACGCAGGATATCAAAGCGTGGCTCGCTGCTGGGGGGCTCACCCTCGGGCTTGGCGGGGCTGCTGACCTTCATGGACAGTTTGTTTATGCAACAGGTCAGGATCCAAAAGATAAGGATGTGACGCAGTTTTTTGTCCCCAAGGGAGCTTCCTATTACTGGTCTGAGATCATGGGTTACGGCACATTTGACGCTCAGGTGTCAATCAATTCCCCTGCAGATCAGATGAGCAACATCATGTTCGCCAACTTGGGAACCACCATCAAGCCGACGGCTGATCTCAAGATCAGCCTTGATGCATGGTGGGCCCAACTTGCCGAAGACATTCTGGTCATAGATCCCCAAGGCAAAGTGAGTGAGGAAAAGGACTTGGGCATTGAGGCGAATGTGAAGATCACCTACACACTGGTACAGGGATTGAACTTGGATCTGGTCGGCGCTTATCTCTTTGCAGGCGATGCAACCACCATGAAGAACAATGACGAGGCTGATCCTTTTGAAATCGGTACTCGCTTGTCCCTCAGCTTCTAAAGGGCGCAGGTGGTTGGGGTAAAGTTCAGAAAGCCGGAAGAGAGGCTTTTCTCCTTCGGCTTTTTGAGAATCTTGAATGATGTGCAACTGCCGCTGTCATTCCTGCGAAAGCAGGAATCCACCTTTGTGAAGGATGAAGGATGAAATCTGAACTTCCATTGTCAGGGCAAAAAGTTGCACAAGCGGTCTGTTTTTGAAAGAATTATGCGGTTAGGTTAAGGTCTTTATCGTTTTAAGGAGGATGAAAAGATGAAAAAATTGTTTGTGTCTGTGGCCATTCTGATGGCTGGCCTGTTTGCGGGCTCCGCGATAGCCGCAGACTGGAATTTTTACGGAAGTGCCCGGATGAGAACCTTCTGGCAGAAAAGAGATCAGGGCGGCCAGGATATCAAGGAATGGGACTGGGACCTGCAGGGGAACTCCCGCATCGGTGCCACAGTCAAGACGAATGATGTCATTAGCGGCGGGTTTGAGTATGGCTCCGGACCGAACCTGAGAAAGCTTTACGGCACTTGGGATTTCGGAGGGGGACAGTTTCTTGTGGGGCAGACCTACACCCCATTGGTGGCCTTTTATAGTGACCAAGCATGGGGTAGTGATGAAGGCTTGTTGAGCTATGGCGATCTGTACGGGGGCCGTCAGCCGATGCTTCAGGTTAAGATGGACAATTTCAAGTTCGCGCTGATCAAACCGAGTACCAAAGCCCTTTCTGGAACCCCCACTGACAAGATGATCCCCAAGATTGAGGGAAGCTATCACATGAAACTGGACAGCGCCCTTTCGCTTGACTTCTTTGGGGGCTTCAACACCGTTGAAGTGAATGACAGTGATGATGTTCGTTCCTTTGCCACTGGTGTCGGTGCCATATACAACATGGGTCCGCTGACATTGAAAGCAAAACTCCATTATGCCCAGAACCCTGAAAACTATGGGTTGGCAGGCAAGGGGAATTTCAGGAGGTACCAAGGCGGCGATGACAGCACATCATGGGGAATCATTGGTGTTGCTGACTACAAGGCGGACGACATGTGGAATTTCCAGGTCGGATACGGCATGGCCAGACATGAGGTGAACGCTGGCGATGAGGATGTGGATTCGTTCTATGTCCAGACCAAAATCAACATGGCCCCGAGTTTCTTTGTCGTCCCTGAATTGGGCTTTGCCGACGGCGGGGCATTCGGAAAAGTGGACATCTATGCAGGCATGAAATGGCAGATCAATTTCTGAGGAAGCGTGAGGCGTGAAACGTGAGGCGTGAAACGTGATGCGTGAAACGTAATGCGTGATGCGTGAAACGTGAGGCGTGAAACGTGACGCGTGAAACGTGAATTCACGATTTCAGGTTAAAGGAGCCGGGTTTTTGCAAAAAAACCCGGTTTTTTATTCACCTTAACCCTTAACCCTTCTTTTCAAATGTCTTCATAAAATCCACCAGTGCCTCAACCGCGTCCAGCGGGGTGGGATTATAGATGGAGGCCCGACACCCACCCACTGAGCGATGCCCTTTCAGCCCGCCGAGATCGTTCTCCAGGGCCTGTTGGACGAACCGCTTTTCCATATCCTCATTCGGCAGCCGGAAGGTGATGTTCATCAGCGAGCGGCTGTCCGGTTCCGCGGTTCCCCTGTAAAAGTCGCTGGAATCAATGAAGCCATAGAGCAGATCCGCCTTCTTCTGGTTCATCTCCGCCATCTTTTTCAACCCCCCGACACTCTCCTCAATCCATTTCAGCACCAGTTGGACCGTATAGATCGCGAAGCAGGGTGGCGTATTGTACAGAGAGTTCTTGGATGCGTAAGTCGAATACTTCAACATGCTCGGCACGGTATCCGGGATCATCTCCAGCATGTCTTCGCGGATGATCGCCATGCAGACCCCCGCAGGCCCGATGTTTTTCTGGGCCCCCGCATAAATGAGACCGAAACGCGACGCGTCGAACTCGCGGCTCATGATATCGGAAGACATGTCCGAAATGATGGGCACCCCGTTTGTGTCTGGAAAGCTCCCCCACTGGGTCCCCTTGATGGTGTTGTTTGAGGTGATGTGCACATAGGCCGCGTCCCTGTCAAAGGAAATATCCTTCGGGATGTAGGAGAAATTTTTATCCTCTGACGAGGCCGGGACATTCACCGTTTTCCCCAGGATTTGGGCCTCCTTTATCGCCTTGGTGGACCATGTGCCCGTGTCCACATAATCAGCGGACTGGCCCTCCTTCAGAAAATTCATGGGGATCATGCAGAACTGCATGCTCGCGCCGCCCTGAATGAACAGCACATGGAATCGGTCATTTAGATTTAACAGGCGTTTGGTCCGGGCCACCGCGTCGTTGATCACCTCATCAAACCACGGAGATCGGTGGCTGACCTCCGTGATCGACATGCCCGACCCCCTGAAATTCAGAAACGACTCCCTGATCTCCTCAAGCACAGGAAGCGGAAGAGCCGCAGGCCCGGGGTTGAAATTGTGGATTCTATTTTCCTTCATCATGTTTGTTTCCTCCAATCAAGTTTTCAGTGAGTTCTTCAGTTTGTAGTTCCGCCTTCAGGCGGTTGCGACACCGCCTAAAGGCGGAACTACAAACTGTTGTCAGTCGCCGATTTTCATGACCGCGCATCTCCGTCAGCCACGGGACAACTGGCAACGGACAACTGACCCCGATCAGGACGACCGGCAACGACCTGTCCCATCCGTTGAAGAAGAGCTTCAAACTCTTGGGGATTCTGGCATTTCAGCGTCTGTTTGAAGAGCCCCCTCAGCGCGTCGGGATTCTGCACCGCCCTGACCTGCTCCAGCAGGGGGGTGGCGTCAGCGCCGAACCTTTCCCACAGGACTTCCTCAAGCATCTCCCGTGACGTCTCCAATTTGCCCAAGTCCCTGCCCTCTCTCAGGCCGAGGTCCTTGCCCTCTCTCAGGCCGAGGTCCTTGCCCTCCTTTAAGCCCAAGTCTCTACCATCCTTCAGGCCTTCCTTCAGGCCCTCCTTCAGGCCCTCCTTCAGACCCTCCGCCTTGGCAATCTCAAGAATGTCCAACATCTTTACCTCCTCCCATATGGCTCTCAGCCGCTCCTTGTCGATCAACTTGTTTGACATGATCAGGGTGGCCGCCAGCAACTTGGCGGGGATGCTGCCGGCCTTGTGCAGCTCGCCCCCGAAGCGGAGCACCTCCTCCACAAACCGGCCGCGGGCCTCACCCTTCTCCCTGCCGTACAGCGGCACGAATATCAGCTCCAGCCAGCGGTCGAAGTTCCCCGCTTGGACAGCCTCCCGGATCTCCGCCAGTCGCGCCGGCCCGTCTCGCCGGGAAAAATCGATGACGATCGGCTCGTACCTCCCGCTCGGGGTCGTGACCGCCCTTTTCCCGTCCTTCCCGGCCCACACGTCTCCCGATGCCAAAATCACATCTGTCAGCTTTGTGCCGAACTGCGCCGCGCCGAGGAAGTGGTACGCCGCGAAGCGGTACATGTCCCGCCTTCTCAGGTTCCGCTGCTCCTCGATGTGGTACAGATCGTCCGCGTCATCCCGCGCCATCAGGTCCACCCGTCCGGATGTGACCTTGATCTCCGCCGGCTCGAAGCCGAACACCTCCTCGATGCGCCCGCTCCTCACGCCAAGCACATCCAAGGTCTCCCCGCGCAACGCTTCCGACAGCCATTTGAGGACCACATCGTAGTTCTGCTCATAGTCCACGCCGTTCTGACCCTTCATCCTTCCTCCATTCTGTCCGTCCCGCACGGGACGACAGCAACCGTTCCCATGTTAAAACATCAAATTTTATATCAAAAAACGGATATTGTCAACTCTGGGAACTGTATGCGGACAAAAAAAAGAGACGCCCGCCTTTTTCTCGCCCTTCATGCTTCCGCCAAATCCGGCGGTGATCCGAGCCGCCGGATTTGGCAATCCGGCGGGAGCGGGGATGAATTTAGAAGTTGCTGTACTAGTGGCTTGACAATTCGGCAGACCATTGATATGGTTCATTGGTGGATGGACAAAAGAACTTGAAATCGGGTGTGTCTAAGTTCAAATTCACGGGCATGTTCCTGATTCTAACGGATTTTGTGGTCTGAGGCAAGCGGGAATCGCCATTCCCACGCGTCTCCCTTTGCAAGAATCATGGAAGAGAAACTCGCAAGTCGGCTGGTTCAGGTGGGCATCCGAACCATGAACGGCCACCAGCAGAAGCAGGCCGAGAGATTCGGGGTTCAGGTGATTGAGATGCGCCATCATGCCCCTGACTTCATTCATTCCCTCGAATCCCCTCACACTACATCTCTCTTTTGACATGGACACCTTGGACCCGGCTTTTGCACCGGGTGTCTCCCATCCGGAGCTTGGGTGTTTGACAACTCGGCAGGCCATTGAATATGATCCGCTCATTACACGCGGATATCGTGGGCGCGGACATCGTGGAGTTGAACCCTGAAAAAGACCCTCAGGAATAACCGCAATGGCCGCAGCCAAATTACTGAAAGAGATTATGGGGCGAGTGGCGATAGGCGAGGAATGACACCTGTGACCGCTCGCCCATAGCCGCTGGCCGCTCGCCGCTGGCCATCAATTCACAGATTGCAAAATGGAAATGACAAAAAGCAAAGTCTATCTGGTCGGTGCGGGTCCTGGAGATCCGGGCCTGATCACCGTCAAGGGACTCGAGTGCATCCGGATGGCGGATGTGATCATCTATGACCATCTCGCGTCCCCCACGCTGTTAAAGTACGCACCTGAAACCGCGGAGATGATCTATGTCGGAAAGAAGGGCGGGGACCACACCCTCTCCCAAGAGGGAATCAATGCGTTGCTGGTGGAGAAGGCGACATCCGGACATGTCGTGACCCGGCTCAAGGGCGGCGATCCCTTCATCTTCGGGCGGGGGGGCGAGGAGGCGGAGGTTTTGGTGGACGCGGGAATCTCCTTTGAGATCGTGCCGGGCGTCACCTCCGCGATTGCCGGGCCTGCTTATGCCGGCATCCCCCTGACGCACCGGGAGTTCACCTCGACCGTGGCATTTGTCACGGGTCATGAGGACCCGACCAAAAGAGAATCGAGCATCAACTGGGCATCGCTTGCAACGGGCATCGGGACCATCGTGTTCCTCATGGGGGTGAGGAATCTGCCGAACATTGTGGAACGCCTCATGGAAAACGGCATGAGCACGGACACCCCCGTTGCCTTGGTGCGCTGGGGAACCACCCCCGGACAGATCACGGTGACAGGGACCCTCGACACCATTGCCGACAAAGTGACAGCCGCGGGCCTCAAAGCCCCTGCCATCATTGTCATCGGTCAGGTGGTTCATCTGAGAGAGCGACTCAAATGGGTGGAGTCTCGTCCGCTGATGGGAAAACGGATTGTCGTGACCCGGGCCCGGGAACAGGCGAGCGACTTGGTCAGACAGCTTTCCGATCTCGGCGCGGAATGTCTGGAATGCCCCACCATAGCGGTGGTCCCCCCGAATGAGTGGGAGCCTCTCGACCGGGCCATTGACGATCTCCCCGCATACGACTGGATTGTTTTTACCAGCGTCAACGGCGTCAAATTCTTCTTTGAGCGGCTGTTTGACAAAGGGAGGGATGTCCGTGCCCTGCATCATCTGCACACCGCGAGCATCGGTCCGGCCACTGCAGAGCGGCTCTTGGATTTCGGTCTCAACAGCGACATTGTCCCCAAGAGTTACCGAGCCGAATCCGTTGTTGAGGCATTTCAGGATGAAGAGACAAAGGGGAGGAGAATCCTGCTTCCGCGAGCAGCGGAGGCAAGGCCCGTGCTCCCTGTTGAATTGCGAAAGATGGGAGCGGATGTCCACGAGGTCACGACTTACCGCACAAAGGAAGTCCGCGACCATGCGGATATGCTTATGACGCGGCTCAGAGAGAAGCGCGTGGACATGGTCACATTCACCAGCTCATCCACCGTGGCGACCTTCATGGCCCTGCTTCCCCCAGACGCAGACGAAGCGGAGCGACAGAGCCTGATGCAAGGCGTGACCGTTGCCTGCATCGGCCCTGTCACGGCTGACACCGCAAGATCACTCGGGTTTGACGTTCATATCATCGCTGAATCCTTTACCATACCGGGACTCTGCCAAGCGATAGTTGCAAGCTGTAAGCTGTAAGCTCCAAGTTCCAACGCAGGGACGCAGAGACACGCGGAGATTTCCTCTGCGGGACTCTGCGTCCTCTGCGCCTCTGCGTTCAAAAGGACAGCTTGGACAAACGCAGAGACGCAAAGAACGCAGAGACACGCGGAGATTTCCTCTGCGTCCTCTGCGCCTCTGCGTTCAAAAGGACAGCTTGAACAAACGCAGAGACGCAAAGAACGCAGAGACACGCGGAGATTTCCTCTGCGGGACTCTGCGCCTCTGCGTTGAAGACGACTGCTTAAAGCTTATGCAACGAAGGAGAAGAACAATGCCTCCAGAACTGACAAAAAGACTCCCCTCTTTCCTTGAGAGGGTCGGACTTGATGAAGAGCCGATGGGTATCTTTTATACGGACACCCAGCCGGATCACGGATTTTCTCCCAAACCCGCGGACCTGCCCACCCGTGAAAGGGAGATCGCCAATGAGATTGACTGGCAGGCCATGTTTGGCCAGTTTTCATGTGCCTTGGGCCATATCTGGCGTGCTCGGAGAAAAAAGACCGCGGCTTGGTTTGATCCAGAGCATTTCGGGTGTCCCGGCGCGGCCTTGCTTTCGCCGTCAGCATTGATGCCGAGGGGCTTGACAAACTCAAGTCAGAAATGGCAATCATTGGAACTGGAGGCAGACGAAAGAAAAAAACCCGGTTTCGGCTAAGGAAATGAAGGTTGAGGGGAAAAGAAACCGGGTTTGCACACTCAGGCCACCTTGACACCAGGGGGACTGGTATCAAAAGCCATCTGCGTCCATCTGGCATGATTCGCATGTCAATGCCCCCGAAGGCGGACACTCCCATCTGCAGCTC
>JAOZRQ010000147.1 GCA_029940115.1 Desulfobacterales bacterium | reverse complement strand
CTTGGAGACCGCGTTGTAGTTCTCCCTGGCAAAGTCGAACTGATCATTCAGGGATCTCATGGTGCTCTGATGGGTCATCAGCTCAAGGCAAACCTGCTCAATTTCCACCGCGATCCAAGCCGAGCAAAGCGGGCCAAACGAAGATCATGGCCGGCAGAAGCTTCGGATCACAATGCCTCAGACATCAGATCCCCCACCATCTTGCTGAACTGCGCGGGGTTTTCCAGCTTGCCGCCTTCGCCGACAATCGCCATGTCGAGCAACAGACCGGTGTAGTCCTTCAATTGCTGACTCTCCTTGTCCGTTTCAAACAAGGTCTTGATCTTGCCAAGAACCGGATGGTCCATGTTCAGCTCCAGCACCCGCTTGCTCCCGATGGGCTTCTGACCAGACGCCTTCATGAGTTTTTCCATATACGCGCTCATGTCAAAGGCATTCCCAGAGAGGCAGGAGATCGAGTCTTTGAGACGAGTGGAAGGTCTGACCTCCTTGACCTTATCCTCCAAGGTGGATTTGATATGGTCAAACAGGGCGATGTATTCATCCTTCTTCTTTTCATCCACCTTCTCCAGGTCCAGGTCCCCCTTTTCCGCGCTCTTCAGCTTCTTTTCCTTGTATTCGGCCAAGGACGTGGTGACCCATTCATCCACCGGATCGGTCATCAGCAGGACCTCATATTCCTTCTCCTTCAGCTGTTCCAGATGGGGGCTGTCCATCAGCGCGACGAGGTTTTCGCCGGTGATATAGTATATCTCCTTCTGGTCCGGCTTCATCCGCTCCACATATTCCTTCAGGGAGATCAGCTTGTCGTCCGACTGGGTGGTCTTGTACAGGAGCAGGTCCGCAATTTTGTCCTTCTGCTCCCAGTCCCTGTCAACCCCCTCTTTGAGAACCGCGCCGAACTCCTGGTAAAATTCCTCGTACTGCTCTCTTTCCATGTTGGCCAGCAGGTCGAGAATCTTCTTGACGATGTTCTTCCGGATGTTTTGTATCAGGCGGTCCTGCTGAAGGATCTCACGGCTGATGTTCAGGCTCAGGTCCGGCGCGTCCACAACGCCCTTCACAAACCGCAGGTATTCCGGGAGCAGCTCCTTGCAGTCCTCCATGACGAAGACGCGCTTGCAGTAAAGCTGGATGCCATGCTTGCGCTCATGGTTGAACAGATCAAAGGGGGCCTTTGACGGAATGTACAGCAACATGCTGTATTCGGTGGTCCCCTCAAGCTTCAGATGAATGTGGGTCAGCGGGTCGTTCCAGTCATGGCTGATGTGCTTGTAAAACTCCTGATACTCATCCTCGGAAACATCCTTCTTGTCCCTGGCCCAGATGGCCTTCATGGAGTTGAGGGTCTCCTCCTTCATGACCTTTCGGGTGGTCGCCATCGGCTTGTCGTCCTTATCCAATATCTGCTCATTTTCAGGGATGGCCTCGGTCTTCTCCATATCCATCAGAATCGGATAAGCCACAAAGTCGGAGTGCTTCTTCACAATCCCGCGGATCGTCCATTCATCTGTGAAGTCCTGCTCATCCTCCGATTTTTTCAGTTTCAGGATGACGGTGGTGCCCCGGGAGTCCTTGGTAGTCTCCTCAATGGTGAAGGAACCATCACCCGCGGAGTCCCATCGGGTGGCGGTTGCGTCCGGCCCCGCGGGCTGGGTGATCAGGGTGGCGCTTTCGGCCACGATGAAGGAACTGTAAAACCCGACCCCGAACTGGCCGATCAGTTCCGGTGTCAGCAGTTCCTGCTTTTTCGACTGTTCCAAGGCTTCCAGAAACGCGGCTGTGCCGCTCTTGGCGATGGTGCCGATGTTCTCCATCACCTCGTCATGGGTCATGCCGATGCCGTTGTCGGAGATCTCAAGGGTTCTGTTTTCCTTGTCCACCGCGATTTTGATCCCGAACTCGGTATCCTCTCCCAAGATTTCAGGCTCGGTCTGGGAGCGGAAGCGAAGCTTGTCAATGGCATCAGACGCGTTGGAAATCAGCTCCCTCAGAAATATCTCCGGATGGGAGTAGAGGGAATTGATAATCAGGTTCAAGATCTGTTGGACTTCGGTTTTGAACTGATGGGTCTCTTTTTGGGCTTCCATAAATAACACACTCCATTTTTGATTTCTGTCACATGCAACTTTCCATCCGCCGGATTTGGCCATCCCGCGGGAGCTTTACTGTGGAACGATTTTGCAAATCGTTCCTCTCACCGCTCGGTTCGGACTTCGGCGTGAGACTTCGGCGAGCTCAGTCGAGTCGTCGAACGCTCAAGTCGTCGAACGATTGACAAATCCGAACCCGTCGCCGGATTTGGCCATCCGTGAAAGTTGCAACATGGTTTCTACCAAAAATAATGGGAGCAAATTCAGAATTGTCAAGTCTGAAAGGTGATTTTTCCCCTTTTCCCTTGCATCTTTTTTCAAACCATGATATAAACACTCTTTAAAGGAATCAGGTCCAAACAACTTTCTCATCTGAATGAACAGACTGTGTGCCCGCATTGGCAGGTGGCAGATGAAATGGGTAAGTTGTTTGGTCGCCGTTCCTAAATGATTAAGGAGGTGAGCATGAACTTCAGATATGATCCTGAAAAAACGGTTCAGGCTGTTGCTCTCTTTTTGAAAATGCACATTGCTCCCATGGAATATATGAAGCTGATCAAGCTGCTCTATATGGCAGATCGCATGGCCTTGAATCAGATGGAAGAGACAATCACCGGGGATATGTATGTGTCAATGGATCGGGGGCCTGTGTTGAGCAAAGTTTATGACCTGATCAGTCACGGGCCCAGATATGACAAAGAGAATCCTTGGTTCAAGCACATTTCCGCGCCTGAAAATTACTGTGTGAAATTGTTGACCGATCCCGGAACAGAGGAATTATGTGAGGAAGAGGAGGATATCATAAAAGGTGCCCATGATAATTTCGGCCATGTGGATGTGTGGAGATTGTCGGAACTGACCCATTTTTTTCCTGAATGGAAAAATCCTTATGGGAGCGCGATTCCTATCCGTATTGAAGACATTCTTCGGGAATTGGGAAGAGATGTTGAGGCGGTTCAGAGAAATATTCAAAAAGAGAATTATCTTGACATGTTGCTCGGAAACTGGGAGGAAAACGGCTTCAAGTTTCTATTTTCGAGCTTTGTGCAGGACAAAAAAATACAAGGGAAAGAAACCCGGCGGTTTGGGAATCTGCCCGTCCGGAAAAAAAGCCGGGTTTCTTGCCATCCACAACTTTTTGTCCTGTACACAGATTTTCGAGTTCAATTTTCAATTTACATGGAGGACAAAAAAAATGACTTCAGAACTCAAACAGACGATTGGGGAACTTTCTGAAAACTTGGAACATCTCGGAGAGTATCTTTGACCTTGTCAACAAGAGAAGACGCTTGGAGGAGATTGAGAAGCTGATCGCCAAGGAGGGCTTCTGGGACAACCCTGAGAATGGCAAACCGATCCTGAAAGAGCGCACATTGATCTCTGGCCAGATCGAGACCTTCCAGAAAGCGGACAAGGACTTGGAAGAAAGCCAAATCCTGCTTGATCTTGCCATTGAGGAGTCTGATACAGATACTGTGGAAGAGGTCTCCCAACAACTTCAGGCACTTGAGGCGCGGATAAGCCAGATGTCCCTTGACCTGATGCTGGATGGAGACGATGACAGGAACAACGCCATCATCTCCATCAATGCGGGGGCAGGGGGAACCGAGGCTCAGGACTGGGCAGAGATGCTCTTCCGGATGTATTCCCGATGGGTCGAGCGAAAGCGCTTCAAGAGGGAGATCATTGATTTCCAACCCGGAGATGAAGCCGGGATCAAGAGCACCACATTCACCGCGGCCGGCGAATATGCCTACGGCTATCTGAGAACCGAGATAGGGGTGCATCGCTTGGTGAGAATCTCTCCCTTTAACGCAAATGGAAAGCGCCACACCTCCTTCGCGTCGGTCTTTGTCTATCCTGAAGTGGATAACCACATCGTGGTTGACATCGAGGAGAAGGACCTGCGTGTTGATGTGTTCAGGGCCAGCGGCGCGGGGGGCCAGCATGTGAACAAGACCAGTAGCGCGGTCCGCATCACCCATCTTCCCACTGGGATTGTGGTCCAGTGTCAGCAGGAAAAATCCCAGCACAGGAACAGGGACATGGCCATGAAGGTGCTGAAGGCGAGGCTGTATCAGCATGAAAAGCGGAAGCTGGACGAAAAAATGCAGGAGTTGCACGAGGGAAAGGATGACATCGCGTGGGGCAGCCAGATCCGGTCCTATGTGCTGCATCCTTACCAGATGGCCAAGGATCACCGCATCAACCTTGAAATCGGCAACGTGAACAGTGTGCTGGATGGCGCGATTGATCCGTTCATAGAGGGGGTGCTCTTTTCCAAGAAGGCGAGTTGAAAGGGTTAAGGGTTAAGGGTTAAGGGTTCAAGCGGGTGCGACATGAAGTCGCTCCTCTTTTCAGGCAGAAGTTGGGACAATTTCAAAAATTGTCCGACTTTGCCCGCCTAAAAATGCCTGATGCTCTCGGCCGTCCCAATCCCCCTTTCCTGGCACAATGCCAGCGCATCCTCCCTGAACCCGCCGAGGGAGAGGAATACCGGCAGGATCGTCCTCTCCGGATGCTGCCCTGAAAAGAGGGTCACCTTTTCCGCAAAATCCTCGACCTCGGCCCTGCCGACCGGGCGCTTCCATTTCTTCACCTCCGCGAGCACCACGCGTCCGCAGGCCGACTCCGCGACCACGTCAAGCTCCATCCGCTTCCCATCCTCCCGCAGGAGGGGCACACGGCACTTCGACGACACGATGTTCAGCCGGGCCGTGTCCCCGACGCCGTCGAAGAAGTCGGAGAGGGAAAACCGCTTTCTGCTTCTGAACGCGGACGCGAGTTGGATCTCCGCGACCTTTCCGGTGAGGTGGTTCAGGGCGCCCTGAAGGCGGTCCCTCTCCTTTCTCAGCCTCTCAACCTCCTCACGGAACTCCCGCCTCAGATCCGGCGGCGGGACGAAGGTGGCGATCTCCTTCCCGAAGCGGTTCCGCAGGATCAGGTTCAGTGTGCCGTCTTGGAGGCCGCGGAAGTCGATGTCGGCACTTCCCCACTCGATCACGTCCGCCTCCACGAGAAGGTCCAGCCGCTTCCGGATCTCGTCGGCGCTGATCTCCAGAGAGAGCGCCTTCCTCAGCTCCTCCGGGGTCCAGTACCGATCCGAATTTTTGCTCAGATGCAGGAGGATCATCTTGGCGTGCCGGTCGTTCACCTTGGCCAAGGTGAGCTGGATGTACTCCCCCCAAGTCCGGGACATCTCCGAACGCCGGTCCGTGATCTCGTAGCCCACCGTCTCCGCGACCCCTTCCGCGGCCATCAGATTCCTGTCGGGGCAGTTGCTCTGCACCACGCAGGAGATGAAGAACGGATCCGACATGCAGAGTTCGTTGATCATCACCGCGGTCTCGTTCGTGACCGGCTCGCCGAAATGTTCCGCATATCTGTAAACCGCCTCCAGACCTTTCTCCGGCGTGAGATACGGATCCATGTAAATTTCCGAGAGGCGCCCCGCCTCGAGGTACTTCCCTGCGATGTCAATGAGCCAGCTCACATAGGATCCCGTCACCAGCATGGGCGCGATCTTCGATTCGGAGAGCGAGTGGAAGCTCCCCGGCAGGGTCTCAATGGGAGCGGTCTGGAAATTCGGATCAGGATACACATACCGTGCAAGATTCTGAAACTCATCGAGAATGACGAGAAACCGCTTTTTGTAAAGCGAGGCAAAGACATGGGGCGCGGAGGACGCGGTCTTCCACACCGAGAAATGGAATCCCCCGGGTCCCCTCTCCTGAACAAAAAAGTTGACATCATCAACCAGGGGTTTGATCGAATTCCCGGCCCCGTAAGCCCTGATCTCCTCCAGAGACAGGGGTCTGCCGATTAGCGACGCGTCTCTCTCCAGAAAGGAGATGTACTGGGAGGCAAAGGCCCGGTAGTAGTCAACCGCGAAGTCCGGATACCACATCTTGCTTTCCGGAATGTCGAGATAAAACGGGATCACCTCCCCGTTCCCGCTCCAGAGGCGGTTGAAGATGCGCTGCACGAACGAGGTCTTCCCGCTCTTCCGGCGCGCCAGGATCACCCTCGACTTGGAGAGCCTTTTCGGGATGTTGGCGATCCATCTGCCAAAGTTTTCAAACTCCCTGTCCCGGCCCACCAGCAGTTCAGGGTCCCCGATCTTCTCCTCCAAAGGATATTGCATGGTCTCCTCCTTTTCCCGTTTTTGCTGTCTGACAGGCCCTGACCTGTTGAAGCGCCCGAGTTCAATCGCCGTGTCGGCATGGCTTTTGAAATTACGCAATCATGTCCCCACTGTCAGACAAACATAGATTGGCATTGGGCAAACCCGTTGTCAAGAAATGAGAGCCTTCTCGCCATTTTGACATGTGCTGCTTACGGCATTCTTGTTGTATGGATTGGAATGGATATCCACTCCCCTTTGTCCCACTGTTAGACAAACTCAGATTAGCATTGGGCAAGTCCGTTGTCAAGAAATCAAGAAACGAGAAATGAGAGCCTGACATTTTTTCCACATTCCTGAGCTTCCCTTTCATATGGCTTGATGACCAAAGTTTCCCTGTCATTCCTGCGAAAGCAGGAATCCATCTCCAAAACATGGCAGAAGGCGGTTAAAAGAATCTGGGTGTTCCAGAGTACAGACAGACAAGTCTTGACAGGCCAACCGAGTCATGATATGTATCCCACATCTGTATGCAGGACAAAAAAATGACTGGGGAAGGAAACCCGGCTTTTTCTCGCAGTTGGAAAGTCGGCCCGGGTTTCTCTCCTCAAATCATTTTTTTGTCCTGTACACAGCCCACTGATATAAGTGTGAACTTAGGATTTATGACTGCCCATTTTTGCGTGTCCTTCCCATCACTGGCAGGGCACGGGCAGAGAATCCCCAAGTTTACATTTATGATCCAACTCTCAATTGACAACTGACAACTTTTAAAAGAGACACAGACCCATGCCAGAACCATCCGAAAAAGTTCAAATGCTTCTCCTCAAACAATTTACAGTGTTTGAAGAGGCCTCATTTCATTTTTCCCGGGGCATCAATCTTCTCATCGGGGCAAACGGGACCGGCAAGTCCCATATGATGAAGATCATTTACACGTTGCTGAAGGTGGCGGAATCGAAGCCTGAAAGTGACATTCCCTCAAAATTGCGTGGAGTATTCAGGCTGGAACACTCAACCGATCATCTCATAAGCGTCCGCCATGACAATCCCAATCCTCAGAACTGGATCAAGCTCGTTTATGGGAATGGAAGCCTTCAATTTTCAATCCGGAGAAGATCAGATCCAAGAATTGGGGATGTGATTAGGTATGATGATGTGAATGTTCCCAAACCGCCCCCATCGCTCTATCTGCCTGCCCAAGAGTTCCTCTCCATCAACGAAGGGTTCATTTCAGCGTACGACAGACGAGAGCTGCCTTATGACGAGACGTATTATGACCTTGCCTTGGCCTTGAACGCCCTGCCCCTGCGCGAGGAGAAACTTGCTGATGTTCAGGAGGTGATCACCCTGTTGCGAAACATGCTCACAGATGAACAGAACGCGCAGAAGGAGGTGGTCACCCAGCAGAATGGCCGGTTTCTGTTTCACCTGCCTGAGGGCGAGTTGGACGTGCATCTTGTGGCTGAAGGATATCGCAAGATCGCCACATTATACCATCTTCTGAGAAACGGCTCGCTCACCAAGGATGGCATTCTGTTCTGGGACGAGCCCGAGGCGAATCTGAACCCGAGGCTCATTGTGGGGGTGGTGAGGATGTTGCGGTCGCTTGCCGCGACCGGCATGCAGATATTCGTGGCCACCCATGACTATCTGCTGAGTCACGAGCTGTCATTGCTCGCGGAATATCCCTCGGACCCGCGCGTGGATATCAGGTTTTTCGCATTGCACCGGCCGGACAGGCTTTCGGGGGTCTTGGTGGAATCTGGGGAGACCTTGGCGGAGATGACACACAACCCCATCTTGGAGGAGTTTGCCGCGCATTATGACCGTGAATCCTCTCTTTTTCACAATTCCTGAGGGTAAGGCGAATGATCATCAGAGAAGACAACCTGGAATTCGATTTTGATGACAATCATTGGAAAGTGTTCAAGTTTGACGATCATCCCTATTACAGGGATCGGATGGAAAAACTTGATGGGACGAAAGCCATCGACTTTCTCGGCATTTTTGACGATCAACTCTTTCTGATTGAAGTCAAGGATTTCCGAGGGCACACACCTGAAAACAGAGGCAGGCTTTTGAAGGGTGAACTCCCCATAGAGATCGCGCAAAAGGTGCGAGACTCCTTGGCCTGCATTGTCGGAGCATATCGTAACCCCTCTCACACCGGATATTGGCATCCTTACGCAAAGCTGCTTTGCAATCCCGATAAAAGAGTCAAGGTTGTTGTGTGGCTGGAAACAGATCCGCCACCATCTCATCCTCGTTCACGACAGAGGTTGGGAGCTTCTGTCAGCATGAATGCCTTTAAGCGGAAACTGACATGGCTGGACAGTCGCGTTCTTGTTTGCAACATAAATGGCGGGGGTTTGCCAGATGTGGAGGTCAGGAACTTCTCAACAAGCTAGCGTCCGTTCTTCCTTCCCTCCAGCAGGGCCTCCATACTGGCAAATGCCGAAGAATTGAAAAGGCAGGAGGATATCAGGAAGGAGTTCCCGTTTGGAAAAAAACAAGGATCCTCGGATTCCATTTGTGAGATGAGATCATGAAATGTCGTGCAATCATCAAAAAAAGAGGTGAATGGTGGATCGGCTGGCTGTTGGATTTGCCGGGAGTGAACGCCCAGGAGAAAACCAGGGAGGCACTGATCGAGTCCCTGACCATCGGCTCGGAGGAGATGTTGTCACTGGAGGTGCCGTCTGAGCCTGACGCCATCATGACAAGCATCGACATCCCGGAACAGCCTTGGATGACCGGCTGACATACCCATGGCAAGAGACGCCGAGACCGCAAAAGCATGGATGCGGGCAGTGTGGCTGGCCATGCGCCAGATGGGGGTGCCTCTCCAATGGCTGAGAAACGGAGGTGAAGCAAAATGAGGATGATCGAATTGAAAATGAGCATTCCGGAAGATGTGCTGTACACATTGAACGAGACAAAAAACGACTTCATCAGGCTGTACGCGGCAATGGAGCTTTACAAAATACGAAAGTTGTCAATGGGCAAGGCGTCGGAACTTGCGGAGATGAACAAGGTTGATTTCATGCTTGAGCTCGGAAGACATGAGATACCCGCGATAAACTATGACGTGGATGATTTCAGGGAGGAGGCGGAATGGAGGGAAGATGTTGGGTGTTCCCAGAGCGCACAGACAAAAAAGCCTTGACAGGCCGACTGGATCGTGGTACATGATCAACCATTCCAGCGGGGTGAGGGCTTGGGAATCTGGCAACGCCCTGACCCGATGGGCCATTGATTGCCTGCGGGAATTTTGAATGATTGGGAGGCGTGACGATTCAACGACTGAGGCGATGTGCTTGGAAGGCTTCATGCTGATGGGGCGGGTGGTCGTCATCGCCAAGCGCATCTGGGGAGACATCCCCAGAACCTACAAGTACATGAACCAAGCCTACCCGAAACACGGGATCATTGGCGGGGCAAATGTTAAGCTTTTTGACGCTTGGGACAAGACTGACCCGGTTGATGATTGGGAGTGTGAACGATGCAAGATCATCGAGGGGATTCAGGGGAACGAGAACCCGGTTGTGAAATAGGCTTGTCGGAAGGCGGTAACAAAATGAAAAAATTTCTGATAGTTGAAATGTCCGGCAATGTTATTGTGAACATTGGAGTTTTCTCTGCCAGTAGCAGAAAAGAGGCTGAAAAGAAATATTCTCATGGTCCCGACAGAAAGATGGGGCAGTTGAATATATACGAAACGGAAAAGCTGAATGGAAAATATCTTGATCCTCACTCGGCAGAACTGACCGCCAAAGCCAAAAAGTGCTTGGAGAAGTGTCACGGCAACTGTAGAGCTACATGGACAGAATACAAAAAAAAATCATCGCATATGTGTCATTACTGTCAGGAGTTCAAAGATCAGTCGGGGTTTCCCCGAATCAGAACTTTTAGATAGTTAAAGCAGACCAAACCATGACAGACGACAGCTTCTTCATCTCCGAAGACGGGGAGATCGTCTCCCCGTCCGAATACACCCCACCGCAGGGCTTGTAAGAAGGCGGGGAAGTGGTAATAAGAACAATGAGACCAACACCCAAAAACACGCTATATTACGGTGACAACCTTAAAATCCTCCGGGAGCACATACCGGATGAAAGCATTGACCTGATCTACCTTGACCCGCCGTTCAACTCGAACCGCATTACAACGTGCTGTTCAGGGAGGAGAGCGGAAAGGATTCCGAGTCTCAGATCACGGCCTTTGAGGACACTTGGCACTGGGACAGGTCCGCAGAGGACACTTATTCCGAACTGGTGACAGACTCACCTCCGCAGATAGGCAGGATGATCGGGGCCTTGCGGGAGTTCATTGGTGAGAATCAGATGATGGCCTACCTCGTGATGATGACCGCCAGGCTGGTTGAGCTGCACAGGGTTCTGAAGGACACGGGGAGCTTGTATCTGCATTGTGACCCGACGGCGAGCCATTATCTGAAGGTTGTGCTTGACATGGTGTTTGGGGGAGAGAACTTTTTAAATGAAGTCACATGGAAACGAACAACGGCTCATAATGATCCAAAGAGGTTTGGCAGAATAAGCGACCGAATACTTTATTATTCCAAGACTAGGAACAAACTGTTCAACGTGTTGTCAGGCGAGTATTCCCAACAACAACTCTCAAGATACAAATATGAAGATGAAAACGGGAAGTTCAGAGCCGAAAACCTGACCGCCCCCCATTACTCCCCGACACGGACGACAGCATGGAGAGACGTGCATCCTGGCCAAAACAGGCAATGGCGATTTGCGACAAAGGAATTGGAAAGGCTCTACGAAGAAGGCAGGATATTATTGAGAAAGGACGGTCTGCCTCGGAAAGACGGCCTGAAAGAATATTTGCACGAAGCTGAAGGGCCTCCTTTACAAGATGTTTGGACGGACATCGCAATCGCACCCACATCCGGTGAGCGCCTCGGCTACCCCACCCAGAAACCCCTTGCACTCCTTGAGCGCATCATCCAAGCCAGCAGCAACGAGGGCGACCTTGTTCTTGACCCCTTTGCCGGATGCGGCACAACCATTGCAGCGGCTGAGAAGCTCAACCGCAGATGGATCGGCATTGACGTCACCCACCTTGCCATCTATACAGACTCCGGGACATGCGGCAGGATGTTGAAGCCCGGAAGGGCGCAAATTACGAAGTTGCAGGAGAACCCAAAGACTTGGCAGGGGCGAACCAGTTGGCGCAGGATGACCGTTATCAGTTTCAGTGGTGGGCAAATGGTCTTGTCGAAGCCAAACCGCTTGGCGGGACTGCCGGAGGCAGGAAGGGGAGGAAGGGGGCGGACAGGGGCGTTGACGGCATCATCACGTTCATTGATGACAGCACAAAAAAGCCGAAGCAGGTTCTTGTCCAAGTCAAGAGCGGCAAGGTCAAGAGTGCTGACATCCGGGATTTGGTCGGGACTGTTGAGCGGGAAAAGGCGGCCATCGGCGTTTTTGTCACTCTGGAAAAGGCCACAAAGGCCATGACAAGGGAGGCTGTCTCAGCAGGCCATTATCATTCCGAGGGCTGGAACAGGAGGTATCCGAAGATTCAGATACTGACCGTCGAAGAGCTGTTTGACGGCAAGACCACCGACATGCCCGCCAGTGCATACCACTTTCAAGCAGGCCAAGAAAGAGAAGAAGAGGGGGCATAAGCAGTCATCGCTTGAAATGTGAGAATGGCTGAGTGACAAAAAAAGAGAGGCTCAAAGATGCTGACAATAAATGTTCCGGAAAAACTGACTGGCAGAATAAACGAATTGGCAAGGCGGGTCTGTCAGACACCGGAAGAATATCTGATTGAACTCATAGAAGAGCGCATAGAGCATGACAGCGATTATGATGAAACCGCCCATCTTGCAAAATCGGAGACCAACAGGAAACATCTTGACAAGGCTGTCAGAGATATCAGGGCCGGAAAATACGAACCTCATGGATTGATAGATGAAAACGATCAACTGGCATGTTCCTGATTCTAACGGATTTTGTGGTTGCGTGTGATCTCAGACGGTCACAATCCTGAGAGCCGGTCTGAAACGGAAGGGACAAGCCGCGAATGGGCCCCGGCACACAGGCCATCCGCGTTCATCCGCGGATCACAATTCTCAGCCCATGTCGGAAACCACAAAAACCGTTAGAACCAAGCATGTTCAGGCATGGAATGATTATGTTTGCTGGCAGACCAATGAATGCGCTGATCAGAGATATCCTGCGAAATCCCTTTGACGGAATCGGCAAGCCCGAATCGCTGAAATTCGGATGGAGCGGATTCTGGAGCCGGCGGATAAATCATGAGCACCGATTTGTCTATACAATGGAAAACGAAGAGCTGATCATAGCACAATGCCGGTATCACTATGACAAATAAGAACGGAAATGATCGATCAGTTGTTTTGTGGGTAAGACCGGGAACGAGATGATCATCATTTATTTGGCGATCCAGCAAACGACTGACAACAAACAACGGGCAACGATGATCAATCCGCTTGACATCATCAGCGAATTTTACGATCCGAATGCCAAGACTTACCGAATTCTCGTCCAGCATGGGGAGCAGGTGGCTGAAAAGGCGATGGCGGTCGCCGGCAGGGTGGCCCATCTCCGCCCTGATCTCAGATTCATTGAGGAGGCGGCCATGTTGCATGACATCGGCATTTTTCTGATCTCCGCGCCAGAATTGGGTTGCACGGGAGAATCTCCATATGTATTACATGGGTATCTGGGGCGGAAATTGCTTGAAGCCAAAGGACTCCCCGACATGCGTTGGTGTGTGAGCGTCATATGGGCGTGGGCATCACGCGGGAAGAGGCCGAGTTCCTCGGCTTTCCGGAACCCCGGGAAATGATGCCGGTCTCCATTGAAGAGCAGATTGTCACCTATGCGGACAAGTTCTTCTCCAAAACCAGGGACATGACAGCGGCGAGAGAGAAGTCGGTTGCTGAGATCGCACACCGGCTCAAAGGGTACGGGCATCATAAGGCGGAGAGGTTTCAGGCGTGGGTGGAGTTGTTTGAGGGGTGAGACCCCACGCTCTGCTCCCGCCGGATTGCCAAATCCGACGGCAAACGGCCCTCGCCTGCTCCCGCCGGATTGCCAAATCCGACGGCAAACGGCCCTCGCCTGCTCCCGCCGGATTGCCAAATCCGGCG